>JAYTZD010000087.1:0-18530 GCA_043742065.1 Oscillatoriales bacterium | reverse complement strand
ATCATGCGGCAATGTCAACAGGAATCAACCAAAGAAGAGGTTCATGGGCTGACATCTGCGGCCGCTATTTGGGTATCAGCAGCTTTGGGGACTGCGGCGGGCTGTGGCTTGTGGGAAATATCCTTAATTGGTGCTTTTTTATCGCTGTTTGTGTTGAGAATAGTCAAAAAAGTTGAGCACAACAAGTAGTTATTTCAATTCCGGTAACACCGTCAGGTGATGCTGACTGTTCACTGTTCACTGTTCACTGTTGACAGTTTGAACAATACTGATACAACCAGAAACGATATTATTTCAGGATTTAGGCACACAGTTAAAAGTTATCGCACTCGCCAAGCCCATATGGACACTTCGACTACGCTCAGTGACCAGAAGTATCGTAACTATCTTGATAGTTGCTAGAACAATCACCTGATGTTCCAACCGGAATTGAGATCAATCTGTCTATCCGTGACTTCCATATCTGTTGACTATTTATTGTTAAAAAAACTGCATATCAATTTGCCTGGATCATTTTCTCGAAACATGACAACTGTACCGTCTTTTTTGACTGTACTGCGGCTGCGACAGTTGTAAACTTCCAGAGGCTTTTTCACTCCATCAATACTGACGATTACCCTGTATTCCCAATAGTTTTTGGCGCTGCGTTTGATATCGACAATGCAAATTGTTTGTCCGTCGTAATCTCGGCAGACAGATGCTTTGGCTGGAAGAGTTATCCAGAAAAAGGATATTAATAAGAGGACAAAGGCAAAACATTTCACGATTAACTCTCTATTCTATTGTATAATACCAAATCCGTTATACGCATCACAACCCAAGAAACCAGTTTTTTCTGGTTTCTACGGCTATCACCACATATTCTCGCAAAAACCCGGTTTCTGGACTTACGCATCACAACCAAAGAAATTAGGACACAGCAGTGCCGTTTCCCTACAATACAATTTGATAATAAACTATAATACGATATAGTAGGATGTTATTAATCTCAATCAAGCCGACTTTGATCGAAAAAGTTCTGATTGGGAAACGAAGTTACTTTTTTATGAATCAAATCAAGCGTGTTGCCATCATTGGCGGAACCCACGGAAACGAACTCACAGGAATCTACTTGGTCAAGAAATTCGATCGCACGCCTGAGCTAATTGCGCGATCGAATTTTGAAACAATCGCGATGCTAGCTAATCCTCAAGCTTGCGAAACTGGGACGCGCTATATCGACATCGACCTGAATCGCTGCTTTCTGCGGCAGGATTTAGCAAACCCTAATCTCTCTAGTTATGAAGCTGAGCGAGCTAAGGAAATATACCACATTTTTGGATCTCAAGATAGTGATCAACAAGATTTAATTGTTGATTTGCATAGCACCACAGCGAACATGGGACTTACCTTCATTCTCGCTAGTCAGCATTTATTTAACTTGCAATTAGCAGCTCATTTAACATCTGTTTATCCAAGCCTCAAGATACTTGCCTCGGAAGTCGAATATCAAGATAGTCCTTTGCTCAGATCGATTTCGGAATTAGGCTGTACAGTGGAAGTTGGTGCAGTTGCCCAAGGGGTTTTGGATGCGTCTCTATTTCAGCAAACTGAGGCACTGATTGCCACAATTTTAGATTGGGTGGAAGCGTATAATCAGGGAACAATTTCTCCTGTAAAACATTCTTTGACTATTTATGAGAGAATTCAGGCGATCGATTATCCGAGAACTGAGTCTGGAGAAATTCAGGCAATGATTCATCCTCGGCTGCAATTCAGAGATTATGAACCGCTGAATCCGGGCGATCCGATGTTTTTGACCTTTGATGGTGAATCGATCGCCTATACAGGAACATCGACGGTATATCCAATTTTCATCAACGAGGCTGCTTATTATGAAAAAGGGATTGCAATGTATTTTACTCAAAAGCAAATTGTTAACTGTTAACTGTTAACTGTTAATAATAAAACAATTCAAGTGAAATCCCAAATATGACTGTCAACAAATGATTTTACTATCAAAAAAACACATTTCTATAAGTTTACTAGCTTTTGGGTTGACAAGTATTTTTGGTTGTGCGACTAAAACCGCAGTCAATGCGCCGATAATCGAAGCCAATTCGATCGCCCAAAAGCTCGTCTCCACCGCAGTCGCCCAACAGCCCAACAGTCCCAAATTTGGTAAACCCATCGGCTGTACCCTAGGCAAAGATTGCTTCATTTTGCTGTACTTCGATCGCGATCCTAGCCCAGCCGCCGTTGATTTTGGATGCGGACGCCAAACCTACGACACCCATGATGGCACTGACTTTGCGATTTCCGACGCCAAAGTAATGGCAAAGGGAGTCCCAGTGATTGCTTCGGCTGCGGGCAAAGTTTTGCGGGTGCGAGATGGTGTAGTCGATCGACGTTTGCAGAATGAGACAGACAAAGCCAACGTCGCAGGTAGTGAATGCGGTAACGGCATGGTAATCGACCACGGTGGCGGCTGGGAAGCCCAATATTGCCACCTCCGCCAAGGTAGCGTTGTCGTCAAACCAGGGGCGCCCGTGGCCAAGGGTGCAGTTTTGGGGATGGTAGGAAACTCTGGTAAGGCATCTTTTCCCCACGTACACGTCACTTTTCGCTATCAAGGTAAAGCCGTAGATCCGTTTGTCGGACTAAATGCGAAATTGGGCTGCAATGTGGCGCGCAATCCAATTTGGGATCAGCCTCTAGACTATATTTCTACAGGTTTAATTCGCGCTGGTTTTGCCAATCAGTTGCCAAACGATAACGCTGTTTGGGAAGGACAATTCGGTGAAACTAAATTACCTGTCAATAGCCCTGCTTTGGTTTTTTGGGTGCAAAGTTATGGAGTGCTAAAAGGCGATCGGGAAAAATACCAATTATTTGATCCTAGTGGCAAAACTGTCGTCAATAACACCAGCGAAATCAAAGCCCCCAGCCGCACTTGGTTGAGTTCGATCGGTAAAAGAAACAGTTCTAATTCTCCTTTGGCTTCGGGAGTTTGGCGGGCGGAACATCGGTTAACACGGGGCGATCGAGTTATAGCAGAAGTGAAGCGAGAAGTTGAATTGCGTTAGAAATTAGGAGACGGCAGTGCCGTGTCCCTACGCCAGATTAATTGTAGGGAAACGGCACTGCCGTGTCCTCTATATCATTCCTTCTTCCTTCTTTCTTCTTCCTTACTTCCTTCCGAAGAAAGATTATTTCAACAGCCAGCCAAATAATTCTCCCACACTCAACTGCAATTCGCTAGCGAAGGACGGCACTGGTAATAGCATTTCTGGTTCGTCAAATACTACTGTCTGTTGCTGGGGAAGATAAACAAAAACGCATTGTTCATCAGGATCGATCAGCCAGCCCATTTGAGTTTGATGATTTAAGCAGTGCAGAATATTTTTAGTAACTTTAGTTTGACTTTGGTCTGGTGACAAAATCTCAATTGTCCAATCAGGAGCTATGGTAAATACATTAGCAATTTCGCCGTTATCATCGGCGGGAATTCTGTTCCAGATAAATACTGAAACATCAGGCACTGTTGACCTTCCGCCAAAGGTACACCGCAGTTCTGGAAATGCTCGTGCAACTTTTTTGGGTTTTAATATAAAATTAATGAAAATAATTAGTTCACATTGAGTTATACTATGTTTTCCTTGTGGCATTGGCTTCTGAATAATTTGATGATGGATGTATTCGCTGGCAGGTTTGGTTTCTGGGAGTTGGAGAAACTCTTCTAAAGTTAAGGATTTTAATGTTGTTTGTACCATTTGAATTTCATTTATAATTAGTCTATTAGCACCATTATAGTCTAAGGCAAGTTTTCCCATGCTTGAGCCACAATGTCGCTCAGCCAGATCCTTTGAGGCAAATCGAGGAGATTGTCATCAGCCAGCACTTCAGCCTTTAATTCATCGAGAGACTGAGACTGTGATCGGGCTATTTGAACTACCCCTGCGATCGCCGCCGCCACCAATTCTTCATTCAGCGGGTGCTGTCGCAAAGCCATCATTTCTTGAATATTCGTAGGAATGGGATAATTCATCAGAGTTTACGGCCAAAGGAGTAGGCGATCGGAATCCGTCATTCGATTTTAGATTTTAGATTTTAGATTTTAGATTGACCCCACAGATAAATCCGGAGGCTTGTACCATCAAGAAATTATTGGTCATAGAAGGACGGGGCTTTAAACCCAATTTCTTGGTAAACTTATTTAAAACTCAATAACTATTTGGGGAGTATAGCGTACTTTGCTCCCTTGTCAACTCCCCCATCTTTATGAATTTTATAGAGAGTCTAAAATGCAAGAAATTTTTTATATAGAAGTCCCGACACCGGATACAGCAGCCGTGTGTGCTTGGTTGCACCAGGAATTCGAGCCTGCGATCGGGCAAAAAGTGATTACTCCCGATGGATTTCGTTTGGTTTCAACCACAACAGCAGTCGGCGCGATCGCATCGGGAGCCCAAATTGCTAATTCAAAATCCACTGTCGCCACCTCCAATTCAGTCAGCCAAAATCATCAATCCACAGAACTTTCCATATTCGTCTGGGCAGTTCAACGAACCACTTATTTAAAAGTCTTTCGTCTGGAAAATGCACCCCCAGGGGAAAGAAAATTCCTGGAATCCCTGAACTTGGCCATCAGAAATAAGTTCCCTGAGTTATACCCTGAACCCCCGGTCATAGACCTCTCCAAACAGTCAATTTTTGAGGCTCTTGCCCCCTATTACCCGCTTACCGTCAAATACTTCCAAAAAATGTCAAAGGGCGAATACGACCTTCAGCGCGTCTACTGGTGGGAGCAACGTTGGCGCGAAGGTACTCGCAATCCTCAACAGCCAAAACAAGTAGTGTTTTTGAAGGAAGAAGAAGGAAGAAGGAAGAAGGAAGAAGGAAGAAGGAAGAAGGAAGAAGAAGGAAGAAGGAAAAAGGAAGAAGGAAAAGGGCCCTTCGACTTCGCTCAGGGTACAAATTATGACTTAATTTATATTGGTGGGGCTTTGGGGGTAATTCATGCTGCTGTGATGGCGAGATTGGGATATCGAGTGCTATTGGTAGAACGAATGCCTTTTGGACGGATGAATCGGGAGTGGAATATTTCGCGGGATGAAATTCAAAGCTTAATTGATTTGGATTTATTTACGGCGGCGGAAGTGGAAACTTTGATTGCTAGAGAATACAAAGATGGTTATAATAAATTTTTTGATTCTAATAATCCAAGTTTTGCTCAAGCACCAGTTCTCCACACACCAAAGGTATTAAATGTAGCTTTGGATGGTGAGAAATTGCTGTATTTAGCGGGAGTTAAACTGACAGAAGCTGGTGGAGAAATTTGGGATGAAACTGAGTTTATTAGAGCGGATATTGAAGCAGAAAAAGTTGTGCTTCAGTGTCGTGACTTATCGAAAAAATGCGATCGCACTGTATCGGGACGACTACTGGTGGATGCGATGGGTTCTGCTTCTCCGATTGCTTGGCAATTAAACGAAGGGCGGGCTTTTGACAGTGTGTGTCCGACAGTGGGTGCAGCGATTGATGGGGGATTTGACCCGGAAGTTTGGGATTCAGAGTATGGGGATGTGCTCTACACTCATGGGGACATTTCCCGTGGGCGACAACTTATTTGGGAGTTGTTTCCCGGCACTGGAGGAGAGTTGACTGTTTATCTGTTTCACTACCACCAAGTAAATCCACAGAATCCCGGTTCTTTACTGGAATTGTATGAGGACTTTTTTACAATTTTACCTGAGTATCGGCGCTGCGACTTGGATAAATTGGTGTGGAAAAAACCGACTTTTGGCTATATCCCAGGACATTTTAGCACGGGAAGTCGCGATCGGGCGGTGGCATTCGATCGACTAATTGCGATCGGCGATGCAGCTTCTCTCCAATCTCCTTTGGTATTCACTGGTTTCGGTTCTCTGGTTCGCAATCTGTTCCGTTTGACAGACCTTTTGGATACTGCTTTAAAGCATAATTTATTGAAGGCAAATCACTTAAACCAAATTCGTGCTTACCAGAGCAATGTTTCCGTGACTTGGCTGTTTTCTAAAGGGATGATGGTTCCCACTGGTCGCAGTTTACCACCACAAAGGATTAATTCAATTCTGAATACCTTTTTCGGTATTTTAACAGAAGAAGAACTCACTGTAGCCGAAACTTTCATTAAAGACCGGACGGATTGGTTAACTTTCAATCGGCTAGCCTTGAAAGCGGCCAGAAAAAACCCTTTACTCCTAGTATGGATTTTGGATTTTGTCAGTTTGGGGGATGTTTGGCGTTGGCTGGGGAGTTACTTCAGCTTTACTTTGCTGGCTTTAGCGAGTTGGTTGTTTGGATGGCTACCGAATTTCGCCCGCAGGGTACAGCCTTGGCTGGAACCACGGTATCCGGCTGTTTGGCTGTGGCTGTTGGCTACTAGCTATGCTCTCACCTATGGTATGGGAAGAGGTGCTACCACCTGTCCTAAGCTTAAATCCAAGTAAGTAGCACCGGAATTATGATTAGAAATTAGGATACGGCAATGCCGTGTCCCTACGCCAGATTAATTGTAGGGACACTCCAAAAGCCGTTTCCTCTATCATTCTTGTCTTAAATTTATTGATTTTTTTCCCCGCAAGCCATCAACCAAAAACTCATCATAGATCGATCGTCCGTAGCGACAAATTCATCCCGCGAAACCAGATAACTGGCTATTTCTGACTCTGAAATTAACCCCTGTTTGACCAACTGTAAAATCGGGCCGGAGTCAAGCATAGGTTCAAACGCTTCAATGCCGATGATATCACTGTGGCTGACAACCGCTTCTAGATCGATGCTACCAAAAAATTAAATCTAGATATCTAAGAGCTAAATTAACTGAGAACGATTATCATTGTATTATGAGTCAACCTATAATCACCGCCGTAGCGGGCCCGCCCGGAAGCGGCAAAACCACCTGGATTCGACAGCAGCTAGCAGCCGAAACCTCCCCAGCACTGTATTTCAGCCCCGGAACCGGCAATGTGCCGATCGACCAAACCTGCATCGCCGCCGAATTCCCCAAAATCATCACCCTGATAGACGGCGAAGAATCCGAGCTCGCGAAATACCTGAATAACGGCGTTTCAGCCTACATCGAACTGGGATTTCACCTGCAACTGACAACACTAGAAAACCTGCTCCAAAGCTTCCCCAGTCGCCGATTTGCCGTTGTCCCGCCAGACACCAAAGACACCGAATGGCATCAGTGGGCGGATATAATTGTCGAGGGAATACCTGTCAGCGGGGAACTAGAAAAACTATCAATTTGGCGCAGCACCAACCGTGGACAAGTCCTAGATCCCGCCAGCCTCGATCTGTTTTGGTACGAAGAAATGACCCAAGGAGCCTACGGCAAAATCCACCGAGCCAAAGGCATTTTTGACATAGCCGATGGGCGATCGTTCTACTTCGATTTCGCTGCGGAATTCAAAGAAACAGCCCACGAAGAATTACCACTTCCCCGCTGGCTAGAAGGCCGCCCCCAAAGATTTAGCGGCATAGAAATAGTCGGCGAAAATCTCAATGAAACAGCATTAGGACAAACCCTAGAAGATTGCTGTTTGCCCGAAACAATCATGTTGAATTACCAACAACAAGTCAAAGAATCACTTTTATTAGCAGAAGAAACAACATGAAAATAGCAGTTATGTCCTGCATTCACGGCAACTACGAAGCCTTAAATGCAGTTTTATCAGACATTGACGAACAACAAGCCGACAAAATCTTTTGTCTCGGAGATTTAGTCGGTTACGGCCCCAATCCTCACGCCGTCGTCGAAATGATTCGCTCCCTCGACATTCCCACCTGCGTAGGCTGTTGGGACGAAGATATTGTCGAAGGTTTGAACTCCTGCGAATGTAGCTATCCCTCAGTTTTAGCCGAAAAAAGAGGCAAATTAGCTCACGAATGGACTAACAATCAAATCTTCCCAGAAACACGGGAATATTTAGCCACTTTGCCACACAGTTTGCGAGAAGACAATATGTGTTTCGTTCACGGTAGCCCTCACAGCAATCATGAATATTTACTGCCGACAATGGATGCTTTTTCGGCCTTAGAAAGAGTATTTTCTGCGGGTGCTGATGTGCTGTTTTGCGGTCACACTCATGTACCATATGTTCGCACTTTAGATGCTGGAAATATGCAGGTTCGAGTCAGTGGGCCGAGCATTGAAGGAGACAAAAATTTAAGTTTTACTGCTCCTTTAAAGCGGATTGTGAATGTTGGTTCTGTAGGAGAACCGCGCCACGGAAGACCTAATGCTACTTACGTGATTTATGATGTTGACGCTCAACAGGTGACATTGCGAGAAGTGGAATATGACTATCAGGCTACTTGCGCTGCAATTCTTGAAAAAGGTTTGCCACCGATTTTTGCATGGCGTTTGGCTAGAGGTTTGGAATATGCGGAAAGAGCTGATGACCCTACTCATGTTTGTGAGAGGTAGATAAGTTCATTACAAACTCTGAAAAAAACCTTAAGAAACACCAACAATTAAAACATATGAAAAACTGGGCAATACTAACAGGAATCGAAGGAAATCTGGCTGCTTACGAAGCTGTAATAGCTGACATCAAGCGCCTGAGAATTCGTGTTGACGAATTGTATATTTTAGGCGATTTAGTCGGCCCGAATCCTGAGTGCGAAAAATTAGTTCAGCGAGTCCGATCGCCCAAACGAGGAGAAATCGAACCTCAAATCTGTATCGGGTGGTGGGAAGAACAGTGTTTCAACTTACACGGAATAGGTTCTAGCCCTGATGCGACAGAATTGCGAGAAAAATACGGTGCAGATACGATTAAGTTGCTCTGGGATTCTGTCAGTCGAAAAACTGTACAGTGGTTGCGCTCTTTGAATTTTGGTTTTCATGAATTGGATTGTTTGTTGATTCACGGGAGTACGGTTGGCGCGTCTGATGAGCTTACCCCGGAGACTCCGCCGCCTGTGATGCTCGATCGCGTAATCCGCGCTGATGCTAACACTTTGTTTTGCGGGCGATCGGGCTTGGCATTTGAGTATCAATTACAGCCAAGTATGATCAATAACTGGGTGCAGACTCTGGACTCTCAGGAGCCGCCTGGAACGGTGTCTGCAACTGCACGAAGGGCGATCGGAGTCGGAAATGTCGGCCGCAAGCCTGGAGTAGCAACCTATGCTCTATATAATCCTGACAGCGATCGCGTCCAGTTTAAGACAGTGCATTATGGAGCAAAAAAGGGTTTTCAGTCATAGTGCATTAATTCTAGGGGTTTGCGCGTAAGGAACATCTTAGGGTATGATGAGAATGATTATCATACTCTATCGGGTGCGATCGCCCGTATTGCCTGTGTTTCAGCTATGAAGTGCGATCCTCTTCGTTGGCGCAGCCCCCGTAGGGGCGGGCTGCGCTAACGGCAAATGCCTTGGGATGCTTAGCGGCGTTCCAAATTGACAGCAGGGCCTCTACAGTTAATTAACGAGGGACAATGACTAATCTCACTGTACAAACCCCAGATTTAGTTTCCGATTTTCCCAAAAAAGGAATGCCAGTAACCATAATTACCGGCTTTCTCGGCAGCGGAAAAACCACTTTACTCAATCAAATTCTCAAAAACCGCCAAGATTTAAAAGTAGCAGTCTTAGTTAACGAATTTGGCGATATCAACATCGATTCACAGCTTTTAGTTTCTACCGAAGACGACATGGTAGAACTGAGCAACGGCTGTATTTGTTGTACAATTAATGAAGGCTTAGTCGATGCCGTCTACCGAGTTTTAGAACGGGAAGACCGCATCGATTGCATGGTAATTGAAACCACTGGAATTGCCGACCCACTGCCGATTATTCTGACATTTCTCGGCACGGAATTGCGTGATTTAACCAGTCTAGATTCTGTACTGACTGTAGTCGATAGCGAAACATTCACTACCGACCATTTTGAGAGCGAATCAGCTTTAAAACAAGTGGCATTTGCAGATATTGTGCTGCTGAATAAAACTGATTTAGCTCCTCCCGAAAAAGTAGAAGAGTTAGAAGCTTATATTCGCACAATCAAAGAAGGAGCGAGAATTTTATACTCTCAACATGGTGAAGTTCCTTTACCCTTAATTTTGGGTGTAGGTTTGACGCAAGCCGATCTTTTCGATAGTTTTGAAACCGAGGAAAAACATGAGCATCACGAACATCATCACGAACATCATCACGAACATGAACATGAGCATCATCATGAACATCACCATCACGGACATCACTCCAATCACTTAGATAATGACGGATTTGTTTCGCTATCATTTCAGAGCGATCGACCTTTTGATGTCCACAAGTTCCAAGAATTTCTCACCGAAGAAATGCCCTTCGAGGTATTTCGTGCTAAAGGCATTCTTTGGTTTAACGATAGTCCAATGAGACATATTTTTCAACTCAGCGGCCCGCGCTACGAACTAGATGCTTGCGAATGGTTAACCCCACCTAAAAATCAACTCGTAGTCATCGGCCGCAACTTAGATACCGATCAAATTCGAGAACAACTGAACAGTTGCTTAGTTTAAGATTTCGTCAATCTAAGCATCACGTCCAGAGTTTTAGCCGACATATTTTACATTAGGCATCGACCATAATTCTTGTGGAACAGGCATCCTGCCTGTTCAAGACAAGCTTTTTGGGAGATGTCTATTTAATTCCGCCGTTAGTAGTTGCGATTTTTTGACAGCAAAAATCGTGTAAATACCAAGGGCAATTTTTACATTGATATCGATAAAACTCATCCCAAAAAATCTAAATATTTTAATGTTGCATTTTGTAAATTTTGTTATAATCAAATGGTAAATAAAAGTCCAGACCCACTGTCAAACATTTTCACAAACTGCAAGCATGACTTTATCTACTCGTCCAGAACTGACTTCTCCAAATGGTGTAGTGTCATCAATTCCTACCCAATCTCAACCCCCTGTCTCAGATGAAGAAATGAGACAAGCAGTGCGTACATTGCTGCTAGGATTGGGAGAAGACCCAGACCGTGAAGGGTTACGAGATACACCGAAACGAGTTGTCAAAGCCTTGCAGTTTCTAACTGGAGGTTATCGTCAATCTCTCGACGAACTGCTCAATGGAGCAGTGTTTACAGAAAATGCTAACGAAATGGTGTTAGTACGGGACATTGATATTTTCAGTTCCTGCGAACATCACATTCTGCCAATTATTGGCAAAGCACACGTTGCTTACATTCCTAACGGGAAAGTAATTGGCTTGTCAAAAATTGCTCGGATTTGTGAAATGTACGGGCGCAGGTTGCAAGTACAAGAACGCTTAACTGCACAAATTGCGGATGCACTTCAAGGATTGCTAAAACCTCAAGGTGTAGCAGTTGTGATCGAAGCTACTCATATGTGTATGGTAATGCGTGGCGTGCAAAAACCAGGTTCTTGGACGGCGACTTCAGCGATGCGGGGCGTGTTTGCTGAAGATTCTAGAACTCGTCAGGAATTTATGAGTTTAATCGCGCACAAATCAAGCTTTCACTAGCTAGAATTGTCTGTGAAAACTTGCGTATTAGGCTGAATAAAGAAAAGAGAGTCATATTGGATTACCATGTTTCTCTCTTTCCCTTTCCTCCCTCTGCGCCAAGAGTGCCAAGAATGGTGAAAAATCTTACTTGAGTTACAACTCCTACAAACTGAATATGGATCAAAAATATTGGTGGATTGAATGTTTAAAGTTTAATAATAAAGGTTTGATTCCGGCGATCGCCCAAGACAATAGAATGCCTGTTCCACAATAAATATGGGAGAGGTCTAATGATATGATGATAATCATAATCATTATTGCTTCTAGTTCCTATGTCATCCGCAAATAATGTCGAGTCCGCCCTTACCACCGAGAACAATCAAAATCCCTCCCTCACAACCATCCGCCCCCGCCGCCTGCGCCGTACACCAGCTTTGCGGCGGATGGTACGGGAAAATCACCTGACAGTTGACGACCTCATCTATCCGATGTTTGTGATGGAAGGAGAGGGGCAAAAGGTTGAGATTGTTTCGATGCCGGGTTGTTATCGCTATTCACTGGATTTATTGCTCGTAGAAATCGCCGAATGTTGGAATTTGGGGATATGTGCGATCGCCCTTTTTCCAGTTATCTCAGAAAACAAAAAAGATGACAATGGCACCGAAAGCTACAACCCAGAAGGATTGGTGCAACAAACAGTTAAAGCCATCAAACAAAACATTCCTGAAATAGTAGTAATTACCGACGTAGCCCTCGATCCTTTTACTTCACATGGACACGATGGTTTAGTTGACGAAAACGGTAAAATTCTCAACGATCCAACTGTAGAAGTTTTAGTAAAAATGGCTGTTTCTCAAGCCGCCGCCGGTGCGGATATGGTAGCACCTTCCGACATGATGGACGGCAGAATTGGTGCAATTCGCAAAGCCTTAGATGCGGCAGGATACATCGATACGGCAATCCTGGCTTATTCAGCAAAATATGCCTCTGCTTATTATGGCCCGTTTCGGGATGCCCTCGATTCTGCCCCAAAGTTTGGAGACAAAAAGACTTATCAAATGGATGCTGCTAATGCACGAGAAGCACTGAAAGAAGTTGCTTTGGATATCGCAGAAGGTGCAGATATTGTGATGGTAAAACCTGCTTTGGCTTATCTGGATATTATCTGCCAAGTACGGGAAGCAACTAATTTGCCCGTAGCTGCTTATAATGTCAGTGGCGAATACGCAATGATCAAAGCTGCTGGACAGTTGGGTTGGATTGATGAAAAGCGGATTATTTTGGAGACTTTGACGAGTATCAAACGGGCTGGTGCCGATTTGATTTTGACTTATTTTGCGAAGGAAGTTGCTTTGATGTTGAAATAAGGGAATTTTTTTAAGCGCTGATTAACGCAGATGATTTTGATTGCATCTGTATTTATACTCCAGTCTTGGATGCACTCCGACAGAGAAACCGGGTTTTTACCGAATCTGCGAGTTACAACCAGTATTCGTAAAAAACCCGGTTTCTAAGCCCCCGTGCATCCAAGACTATAATATTAGCGCCCCAGTTGTTTCAACTGCTGCAAAATCTTGCTCCTACGACTCGTCATGGACTGCCGAGTCAAAATTCCCTGAGACGGACTAAAGAGTAATGCTACTAAAAATAACCCAGTAACTACTAACACAATTGCTGCACCAGAAGGCACATTTAAGTAATAACTAATATACATCCCAGACACACTGCTAATCACACCCACAATTGCCCCCAATCCCATCATTTGGTGCAATTCTTTAACTAATAAGTAGGCAGTGATACTCGGCCCAATCAGTAGGGAAACTACTAACACAACGCCTACTGCTTGCATACTGGCAATAATCGTCAGGGTAATTGCGGAAATTAACCCGACGTGAATTAAATTTACTGGCAATCCTATTGCTTCTGCGCCGAGGGGGTTAAAGGTGTAAAATAGCAGTTCTTTATAAAAGATTTTGACAAAAATTAGGACAAATATGGAAATCCCTAAAGTCCGCCACACATCGTCAAATGTCACTCCTAAGATATCTCCAAACAAGAAATGATGTAAATCCAGCTTACTTTTTAGTAGTGTAATTAGCATGATTCCTAATGCTAAAAACCCTGAGAAAACTAGCGCCATTGCGACATCGACTTTGACGCGGGACTGTGATTGAATCCAAGCAATGATTAAGGTGCTGAATGTCCCGGAAATAAATGCTCCTACAAAAATATCAATGCCTAAATAAAAGGCGATCGCCAATCCCGGTAATACTGCATGAGCAATCACGTCTCCTAACAATCCCATGCGTTGCACGATCAAATAAGAGCCAACTACGGAACAGAGAATACCAAGCATCACAGCGATCGCGATCGCATTCCGCATGAACTCAAATTCTAGGGGTTCTATGAGTAAATTTAACATTATTTAATCTCCCGTTCCATCAATATTACACGATCGCCATAGGCCCGCTGAATATTATCAGCGGTAATTGCTTCTGACCTGTTTCCGTCAGCAATTAGTTGTTTATTTATCAATAAAAATCGGTCATACTTCCTCGAAGCTTCTCCCAATTCGTGGCCAATTACTAGCAAGATTTTACCTTCAGCTTTCAGTTCGTCAAAGACTTCAAACAGTACGGCTTCTGTCTTTTTATCCACTCCAGAAAAAGGCTCGTCAAAGAAAAACAACTCGGCTTCTTGCGCTAATGATTGAGCTAAAAATACTCGCTGTTGTTGTCCCCCTGACAACTCTCCAATTTGGCGGTTTCTTAACTCCCAAATTCCGACTCTTTCTAAGGCGGCTTTGACAATTTCTTTGGATTGACGTGAAGGATCTCGCCACCAACCTGTATGGCGAGTCCGGGCCATCATTACTACATTTTGAACAGAAATCGGATAGTCCCAGTCAATCTGCGATCGCTGGGGCACATAAGCCACTTCTCCTAGCTGCTTAGAAAGTGCGCGATCGCGATACCTGACAACCCCATTTTCCGTCGGAATCAACCCCAGAATCGCCTTCACCATCGTACTTTTCCCCGCGCCGTTAGGCCCTATTACCCCCACGATTTGCCCAGGTTCCAAGCTGAAGCTGACATCCTCAACAGCGGTAACGCCTCGGTAGTTGACAGCGAGATGCCGAACCTCTAACATAGTAAATCTTGAACAATAACGATTATCATTATCATGGCACAAAGGAGAAACAGACAATGTTACAAAAATTCAACTGTGATCTCAAATCCGGTAGCATCGGAATTATTAATATTACCGAAATCAGGACACGGCAGTGCCGCGCCCTCATAACGAATCTCTGCGGGATAGATTGGTGTAATTATTAGTTTGGTTGGGACAAAAATTTGGTCGGGAGGTGGCACAAAGAGTACAGAATTGCACTTTAGCGCAATTGTCGCTGCATCTGTCCGCAGTCCCATTTGGCGGACAGATGCAGGACAGAATCCAGATAATGCCTCTATTGTAAGAAGAGGACGGATTACTTAAACTGACGATGTTGTGCGGCAACGAATTAACTATGCCCCAGACTTTACCTCAACCTGAAAAACGAACCTTTCTAGTCGTGGATGACCATGCGATGGTGTTAGGCGGTACGCTTAATATTCTGAGGCAGGAGTATCCACAGGCAGATATTCTGACGGCTCCGACGGCTCAGGAAGCCCTTCAGCAAGTAGCGCAGATGACCCCGGATTTAGTAATTGTGGATCTGGTGATGCCAGAGGCGATCGGCGAAACGGCTCAGGCAAATTCAGGGCTTCAACTCCTGAAAACGCTGATGGAGCATTATCCGAGTTTGAATATTGTAGTGCAGAGCGCTCATGTTCGGACGTTGGTTTGGCTGAAACCGTCGATCGACAATCACATGGGCGGATTTACGGTTGTTGATAAGAGTCAGCCTGTGAAAGACTTGTTGGCGATGGTCGATTGGGCGCTACATGAACGGATTTATACGCCTAGAGAAATCCGCAATGGGCTACAACTCAAACCCGCTTGGATGCAGGTGTTGCTATTTGCTTTTCAAGATAGCTTACAGGATACGGCGATCGCCAAACGGATGAATGTTTGCGAACGCACTGTGCAATACTACTGGACTAAGATTCGAGATGTGCTAGAAGTGTATCCCGAAGATGATAAAAATCTGCGGATTCAAACGGAAGTGCGGGCTAGGGAAGAAGGATTGATTGATTGATTGATTGACAGTTGACAGTTGGCAGTTGGCAGTTGTTATTTGTTACTTGTTATTGGTTATTGGTTATTTGATTGGTTATTGCCCAATAACCAATAACTAACAACCAATTACTAATTACCAATTCCCAATTACCAATTCCCAATTCCCGATGCCCGATGCCCGATACCCGATGCCCCATGACCAATTTAAAGAAATGAATTCAGTTTGGCAACAGTTAACTCTAGTCAATTTGCCGCTCTTACAGTGGCAGAATGGAAGTTATTTATTGAATTTTGCGATCGGCTCATTGCGAAGTTGGCGACAAAGTAGCTGGCTGATGCAATGGGCAGAACCCCTCGGTTTTGTTTTGCTGGCTTTAACGTTTGGATTAGGCCCTTTTGTCAACAATGCCCTAGTCGGTGTGTTGATGGCTGCTGGTGCTGCTTTTTGGGTGCTGTTGACTATTTCCGACGATCGCGCGATCGCCCTCACACCCATTCACCTGCTAGTATTCCTATACTGGGGCATTGCCACCGTCGCCACCGCCATGTCCCCCGTGAAAGCCGCAGCTTTTGCAGGTTGGAATAAGCTAACACTCTATTTGCTGTTTTTTGCGCTAATGGCTAGGATATTGCGATCGCCCCGTTGGCGATCGTGGTTAATCGCCGTATATTTAAACGTCTCTCTCATCGTCAGTTTCTACGGCGTGCGGCAGTGGATAGACAAAGTACCACCCCTAGCTACTTGGAATGATCCAACTTCAACTCAAGCAAATGCCACACGGGTTTATAGTTTTTTAGGGAACCCCAACTTGCTTGGTTCCTATCTGCTACCAGCAATTGCATTCAGTGCAGCGGCACTTTTTGTGTGGAAAGGATGGGGAACTAGAGCTTTAGCCCTCACAATGTTAATAGTTAATTGTGCTTGTTTGCGATACACCGACAGCCGGGGTGCTTGGATCGGTTTTGTAGCTTTACTTGTGGTGTTTTTAGTGCTGCTGTGGTATTGGTACAGTCCTTTAATGCCTAGATTTTGGCGAACTTGGGCATTACCTTTAGGGTTAGCAGGTTTAGCTGGGGCGTTAATTTTGGGAGTGGCTTTAGTGGAACCCCTGCGCGAACGAGTTTCGAGTATGTTTATCGGCCGCAACGACAGCAGTAACAATTTTCGTAGGAATGTTTGGACAGCGGTAATTGACATGATTCGCGATCGGCCAATTCTCGGCATTGGCCCCGGTAACACGGCTTTTAACAAAGTTTATCCGCTTTATATGAAGCCGAAATTCACCGCTTTGAGCGCTTATTCAGTGCTGCTAGAAATTTTGGTAGAAACGGGTTTTCTCGGTTTAACTTGCTTCCTATGGCTGCTGACAGTAACAATAAATCAAGGTTTGTTACAGATCAAAAATCTACGGGATGCACAATTTAACAGCCTTAACTCCCAGGAAGCATCCCCAAATTCTCAATCAAATCAGGCATTTTGGTTGATCGGGGCGATCGCAACCTTAATCGGCATGATGGCCCACGGTTTTGTCGATACAGTTTGGTATCGCCCCGAAGTCAATATGCTGTGGTGGTTAATGGTAGCCATTATTGCCAGTTTTTACAGCAATTCTCCGCAACAAGATTCAGCCTTGACTACCGACGAGTAGATCAGGAGACGGCAGCGCCATTTTAAAGTAGGGAAACGGCACTGCCGTCTCCTCCTCAGATTATTTCGACGTAGGGAAACGGCACTGCCGTCTCCGAATTTGCCGTTTAAAAGTAACTTCTATTCTGCACCATCCAGGGGCAACACTAATCTAGGACACGCATATCGTCCACCATTGGTATCTCTACACTGCCGCATCGAAAGATTCGAGGGAAACAGCATTGATACTTCGCTATTAACTATTGATTTAACAGTCGCAGGAGTTGTGAGCGCTTGAGACGCTTGACTTAGCTCCATTACTGTGATAATGGCCAGTATTGTTGATGAAATCAAAACAGTGGGTTTCATTTCTTTGTTTTTTCCTCTTTTAAGCTTTGACGTGCCATTCCTATCCATATATCCTCGTCCAATTCTTGAGAATCCGCATACTTAAGACAAATTTTCCATAATGGTTGAGCTTCTTTAGTTTTTTTCATCCCTTCTAAGACTTGCGCTTTTAAACAGCTAGTCGCAGCCCTTTCGCTATCTATCTTAATCGCTGCATTCAAGTGTTGCAGCGCTTCTGGATATCGAGCCTGTTTTAGGCGAGCCCAACCCAAATTTTTAAACAAAGAATACTTTACTTGATCGTCCTTAGCTAATTTTAAACCTTGCAACAGCAAATGAACAGCAGCAGGATAGTTTTTATCGTGAAGAATATATAACCGTGCCAAGTTGCTGTAAGCAGCAGGCAGACCAAGTTTGGCAGCTTCCCGATATTTTCCTCGCGCGCATCCCAAATCCTGCACCTCTTCGCAAAGCCATCCTAAATTATAAAGAGCAGTTCTGTTTTTGGAATCTAGAGACAGGGCTAACTGATAGGATTCTTGAGTTTCAGCCAATTTATTCGCCTTGTAGTTTTCAAAGCCCCTATTATTAAAAAGTGATGCGAGTTCCGGTAGCCCTATTTGCCAACCACCAAACCCTACCGCCAGCATTAGCAGCAATGCAGCCCATTTTGAGTTATGAGGCTTTTTAGATGGCTGTTTTCCAGTATTAGGAGCATTAGCTAATGGTTTCATGTTTAGCATAGTTTAGCTTCAGAGTTGAGAAAAATTTAATTTATGACATTCCGTAATGTTTGCACCACGTATATGTATTTAACCATAAATCAATACTTCATCGGCTCTCACCATCTATCCGGATAATAGCTTATATCGTTTCCGGTTGCATC
>JAYTZD010000086.1:0-8353 GCA_043742065.1 Oscillatoriales bacterium | reverse complement strand
TTGAAGATGCTCAAATTGACCTGAGCTTGACGGCGTTTATTCCTGCTGATTACATCGGGGATTTGGATCAGAAGATGAGCGCTTACCGTTCTGTTGCTTCTGCTAATACGCCCCAAGAGTTGCAGCAGATTGAGGCTGATTGGTGCGATCGTTATGGACCTATTCCTCTGCCAGCAAAGCAACTGATTCGCATTGTCGAACTCAAACAAATCGCCAAGCAAATCGGTTTTTCTCGGATCAAACCGGAAAATAAGCAGCACATTGTTTTGGAAACACCGATGGAGGAACCTGCTTGGAATTTGCTCAAATCTAATTTGCCGGAACATTTACAGTCTCGTTTTGTCTACAGCAAGGGAAAGGTGACTATTCGAGGGATGGCGGTTTTGACTGCGGAAAAGCAATTGGATAACTTGATAGATTGGCTGGGTAAAATGCACGGCGCTTTGCCGGAAGCGAATGTTTTATTTTAAAATCGTGAAAAAGTTAATTAGTGTTTTTTTTGCGATCGGGCTATTGCAAGGAATCCCTACAGCGGTTGAAGCTCAATCGATGATTGACCCAATTGACCGGGTTTTGAATGCGGGATTGATGAATAAAGATGGCAGTGGCAATTTCAATGCTGAGGGCTTTGTAAGTCGTGCCGAATTAGCTACGATTTTGGTAAAAATTTTTGGTTTAGAACGGCGGAAAACTGCTTATAAACCAGATGTTGAATTACCGGATGTACCTAAAAGTTATTGGGCTTATGGTGCGATTCAAGCTGCTTTGAAAACGGGAACGATGACTGGATATCGCGATGGAATGTTTTTCCCAAATCAAAGGGTGACTCGCGCTGAGGCTTTAGCAATTTTTGCTCAAGCTTACGGTGTTTTTCAGTTTTCTGATGTTAGCATTTCCGAGATTTTAGCTGATTATCCAGATGCGGGAGCAATCCCTAATTGGGCAAGAAAGTCTCTGGCTACGGCACTTTATGAAGGTTTTGTCAATATTGAACCTGGAACCAATAAAATTCATCCTTTGAAGCCGATGACTCGCGGGGATATTGCTTATGCTTTGAGCAAGTATTTGGAAAAGCAAGTAAGGCCTGGTTCTCTTCCGGTGCCTGACGAACCTCCTAATCGGGGTATGGGAAGGTGAATCAACCGATTTTAGATTTTAGATTTTAGATTTTAGATTGAAGAATTAAAGAAAGCGACTTTGCTATATAGCAACCGCCACAACGGTTAGGACATCCTCGATCGCTGAAACTGTCAACTGTCAACTATCAACTGCTATATAAGTCCTGTGATAATTACTCCTATGCAAAATCCCGGAGAGTTGGTGACTATAAAACCAGCCATCAAACCCCCAGGATTTCAAGTTTTCCTCTTTAACCAAGGCTCAAATTATGCAAGCCTTAACTTACTCAGCCGTAGCCAATTCGGTACTAGCAGCGCCACGCTTCCGTGTCAGGGTATTGAACAGCATTTGACCAACAGCTTTAATCAAATTACCTTCTAATTCCATGAACATCTTCATGTTCATGCCAAAAGCTGAATTAGCTTCGTCAACAATTCGCTCTGCTGTAGCTTCGTCAATTGGCAATTCATTCATTGCTTGACGATAGTTAGTCTTGAACTCTTTTTCATCAGGAATATCTGCGAATTCATAGAAAGCAGTACCTTCTCCCTCGGTCAGATTCATCCCCCGTTGAGCAATCCCCTTGAGGATTTGTCCACCCGACAAATCGCCGAGATAGCGAGTGTAGGAGTGAGCAACTAAGAGTTCTGGTTCTGACGCGGAAATTTCGTGAATGCGCTTAATATAAGCTTTTGCTGAGGCTGACGGAGCTACTTGTTCGCGCCAATTTGTCCCGTGATAGTAAAGCAAATCTTGCTCTAAGCTTTGCTTCCGATTCAACTGGGAAAAGTAAATTTTTGAAATAACTGGATGCTGTTTTTGGCGCTCCATTTCCTCTTCCATCGCCGAGTAGACAAAGTAGAGGTTGGCTACTAATTTCCGGTAAGATGTTTTTTCTACAACGCCTTTTAAAAAGCACTTGACAAAACCCACATTTTCTGCCATTGTGTGAGATTTTTTGGTTCCTTCACGCAATTTTGTCGCTAAATTGATGCTCATAGTAATATTGTCCAACTTTCTATTTTTGTGGTAGTTGATGGATGCGCCAACCGTCTAAAAAATACTTAAGTTATTACCTTAGACTGATTTAATGAGAGATTGTATTAATTTTTATAACAAAACCCGATTAGTGGAGAGGGGGAGAGGGGGAGATGAGGAGAGGGGGAGAGGGGAAGAGATTAGCAGCCTACCAAAAAGGAGCTGCTAAAGCCGGATTTAGTCATCAGTCACTAGCTAATAACTAATGACTGCTGACTAATGACTACTGACTAATTTAGATGTCTAAGTCAAGCATATTGAGTTTGGGGCCGTAGGTTTCGATGAATTCGCGGCGAGGTGCAACCCGATCGCCCATTAAGATAGTAAAGATCCGATCTGCCTCAGCAGCGTCGTCAATTTCCACCCGTTTCAGCGTCCGAGTTTCCGGGTTCATCGTGGTATCCCACAACTGTGTGGGCATCATTTCGCCCAAACCTTTGAACCGCTGGATGGTGTAGTTGGCATTAGCAGGGAATTCATTGCGGATGAGAGCATTCCTTTCGCGTTCACTGTAACAGTAGTAATGATTGCGTCCCCGTTCCACTTTATAGAGAGGAGGACACGCAATATAGATGTAACCCTGTTCTACAAGTGCTCGCTGATAGCGATAGAAGAAAGTCAGCAATAGGGTGCGGATGTGAGCTCCATCTACGTCAGCGTCAGTCATGATCACGATATGGTGATACCGCAATTGCGACGGATCGAATTCTTCGCCTTTAATGCCCAAACCCAGGGCTGTAATTAACGATTGAATTTCGTTGTTTTTGTAGATTTTGGCATCGTCGGTTTTCTCAATGTTGAGGATTTTACCGCGCAAGGGTAGGATGGCTTGATATTGGCGATCGCGTCCTTGTTTGGCACTGTTGTGGACAAAAATCCCAGCACCTAATGCAAAGTTGTGGCTGTTAGGAACTTCGATATCATAGACATCGTAACGCTCCTCTACGGCTTCGATCTTCACAACACGGTGATTGTAATTCCGAATTGCTTGGCGAGTATATACTGCATCACCATCAAAGTAGCGATCGCAAAAAGTCTCAAACTTCAACAAAGACTTATCTTTTTCCCGACGACGGTAATCGTTGTACATATCCAAATCCATCCAACCAGTATGAAGATGAATCTTCTTCAACGCCGCCATAGTTTTGCGGTAATAAGTTTCTTTCAAAGTTGCCTTGCGTTTCTGGCGAAACTCCGGTGTCCACTGTTCCTTCGTTTTTTCGCGTCTCCACTCTAGTAAATTTTCATCTTGCCATTGTTCTTTAGCAAGTTGTGAAAGAGTTTCCCGCGCTTCAGGATTGTTAGCAAAATGATTGCTCACCCGTTCCGACTGAGCCAAACGATTTTCTTCACTACTCCAATATTCTTGCTGCGCTTGATTCAACAGTTCCTGATTTTGCTCGCGATAAGCTTCATGAGTGTCGTAAAACTCGCGCCACTTCCTGGTCATGTAAGCTTTATACTCTTCATCCTCCCACTGAGCTTTCGCCTGTTCGGAGAGAATTTGTCGCGTTTCAGGCTGTCGCATCCGCTCTTTCATCATCGCCCGAAACTCTTCGGTCATGTGAGCTTGACGACTTTTTTCAATTACATCTGGCCGATGCAATGTTTTCTCAAGGTTTGCCCGGTGAAGTGCCAAGTGCACCGCAGCAGGTAGCCGGAGAATATTGGTCGGATTGTTGTTGAGTTTATTGAAATCAACATGATGGCGGTGATTGCCTTCTGATGATTCATAGACACCGTGTTTGAGGTTGTAGAAATCCGATAAAAGATGAGTGTAAATCCACTTATCAGTGGCGGGATTCCAAATCATTTCATAACCGTCAAGTCCCTGACCAGTTGGAGTTTTTTGAGACAACTTGCGGTTGAGAGGCATCAACGAATCTTCTGGTGTCAGCAATGCCGCTGCTCTGTAAGTGCCATCCCGCAACATAAATAGATGGTCGGGAGTGCAAGTAATTGTTTCTCCATTGTCTAATGTCAGTTTGATCACTTCAGCATTTGCTTTCGTCATCCGAGCGTTAGTTATCCGCTCAAGCCCGATGTTTCCACTCTCTCTGAGGGTGTAGCAAAAGTGTTCTTTACCTTCGGCTTGTTCATCAACTATCTCTTTGAAAGTTTTTGTAGTGCCGTCAGCTAATAATATTTTCTCTGAAGAAAGGAAACAGCCCCCGGCTGAGTCGCCTTCGACGAGATATATCTCTGATTTAGAAGGGTCTCTGGAGCTACAATCTGCCAGTTTTCCGGGCAATGGAGACGATTCTAAGACCGATTTGCGACGGACTAAATCGCGAGCACGACGGGCGGCTTCAGCGGCTTTAAAAGCTTGAATTGCCTTTTCCAAAATAGCATCGGCTACTTGGGGACGAAACTCCAAATATTCGGTCAATACTTCGCCAACTAGGGAATCGACTATTCCCCGGACTTCGGTATTTCCCAGTTTAGTTTTAGTTTGACCTTCAAATTCTGGGTCGGGGACTTTGACAGAAATCACTGCTGTCAAACCTTCCCGGACGTTTTCGCCGGCGAGGTTAGGTTCGTTTTCTTTGATTTTGTTGCGCTTACGGGCGATCGAATTCATCGTCCGCGTCAACACGGCTTTCAAACCTTCTAAGTGCGTACCACCGTCGATTGTCCGAATATTGTTAGCAAAACCGAGAACGTTATCGCTAAAAGCATCAACGCACCACTGCAAAGCGACTTCTATGTGTACGTTATTGCGTTCGCCTTGCACATAAATCACTTCTTCGTGCAAAGGCTGTTTTTCGCGGTTCATGTAGGCGATGTATTCCTTGATTCCGCCCTCATAACAGTAAGTTTCAATGCGAGATTGGTCACTTTTAAGCAGTTCCAAACGGTGGTCGCTAAAAGTAATTCTCACGCCCGCATTCAAGTAACCCAATTCTCGCAAACGTCCGGCGAGTATGGTGTAATCAAATTCAATGCCTGTGCTAAAAATTTGAGTGTCTGGCAAGAAAGAGACTGAAGTGCCGCTGCGATCGCCTTTGCTGGGCTTTGCATTAAGTTCGGTGACAGGATTGCCTCTTTCGTAGCGCTGTAAATGTTCTTTTTGGTCGCGCCAAACTGTCACTTCTACCCACTCGGACAGCGCGTTCACAACAGAAATACCTACACCGTGCAATCCTCCAGAAACCTTGTACCCACCACCGCCAAACTTACCGCCGGCGTGAAGTACAGTCATTACTGTTTCTACTCCCGATTTGCCTGTCTTGGCGACGATGCCGGTTGGAATACCCCGTCCGTCATCTGTCACGGTAACGGAACCGTCGGCGTTAATGTCAACTTCGATGTGGGTGCAGTGGCCAGCCAGCGCCTCATCGATCGAGTTGTCAACAACCTCGTAAACTAAATGGTGGAGTCCTCGCGGGCCGGTGGTACCGATGTACATCCCCGGTCGTTTGCGGACTGCTTCGAGACCTTCGAGAACTTGAATTTGGTCGGCGCTGTAGCTGCTGGTCATACAAAAATAGCTCCAATAATGAGGCTAAAGCCTCAAAAGCTTCTAAAATGGGAAAACTTCTAAAATTATAGCACGAAACTGTCAATGGCGATGCTAGGGCATTCTGAAGGGAAATTTATTAGGGGGATGGATGGCTTGGATTGGTGAGGAGTGTTTGTTGTCAGTTAGGAGAGTTGGGTGCGATCGCCCGCCAGGAAGTAAACTATGTCTAGATTAATTACGATTTGTGGTGCGACGGCGACGGGGAAGTCTGGAGTGGCTGTGGCTGTGGCTTCGCGGTTGCGATCGCCCATTTTGAGTGCAGACTCCCGTCAAGTATACCGCGAGTTTGACATTGGGACTGCAAAACCGACAAAGCTCGATCGCACTTCGGTACCACATCACTTAATTGACATCTGCGATCCGACGGAAACGCTAACACTCGCAGACTACCAACAGCAAGCTCAAAATTTAATCGCTGCTGTGGATTCTCCTGTGTTGCTGGTTGGAGGGACTGGGTTGTATATTAAGTCGATCGTGCGTGGTTTGAAAATTCCGAGAGTTGCGCCAATACCTGAATTGCGATCGCAACTTGTCGAACTCGGTCAAGCTCAATGTTACCAGATGCTACAGCAAGTTGATCGCTCTGCCGCCGAGAAAATTCACCTCAATGATCCAGTTAGAACTTTAAGAGCACTGGAAGTATTTTATGTGACTGGGCGCTCTATTTCCGAACAGCAGGGCGAAAATCCTCCCAGTTATCCTATTTTACAAATTGGCTTGGATTGTGATATGGAAGTTTTGGTCGATCGCATCAAACAGCGCACTGCACAAATGTTAGAATCCGGTTGGATTGCGGAAGTTGAATATTTGTGTCAGAAATACGGCTGCGACTTGCCATTGCTAAATACTCTGGGATACCAGGAAATCAAACAATATTTGGCGGGTGACATTAAGCTGGAACAGGCCAAGGAATTAACGGTTTTGCACACGCGGCAATTTGCGAAGCGTCAGCGGACATGGTTTCGAGCATATCCTGAAATTGAATGGTTTGATGTTAGTTTGCCTGATTTGTGCGATCGAGTTTGGCAGAGAGTTGCAGAGTTTTGCGAACAATAAGATTTTTTTTACCGCAGAGGGCGCAGAGGACGCAGAGAAGGAGAAGGAGAGATGTAAGTGTTATTTTTGACTTAGCAAAATCTCTCTAATTCTTTGTCGAAACAAACGTACAGCCGAACGCTGTCCGATAGTTCTGCTTTGTTCGATGAAACCGGGAATTTCGGCAACGGGTAGAAAGGGGAAAGCTAAACTGCGATCGCACTTTTGATATTTCCCATCCACAAGTTGATAAACTTGCAGAGATTGCCGTTTATATCTCCAAAGTTCGGGAACCCCAAGCGCAGCATATAAGCCATCTTTATTAACCGAAGAATTCGTGTAGTCCGACTCTATTGCTAAATCAGGTGGCAAATCTTCTGGGAGGTTGATATCTCTTTTCCCTCTGATGCTGGCTTCATTTTGAATGTAGAAACAACTATCAGGTTCGACAGCACGAGTTAAATCTTCTCGTTCCAGAGTCAGAGAACCAGCTTTCATCACTTCGATTTCTAGCTCATCTGCTGTAGCTTCAATAAAGCTTTCTATTAGTCCTTTCGGAACTTCATGTTCTAGAAGTGGCATTCTGATTTCTAATACTCCTCTATCGTAAGCAATTCTCCAAGCTCTATCGTCCCCAACATCGGCGAGTAATACTTTAAAAGTTGACCAACTGACACCTTTTAAAATAACTCGGTTTTCTGGGGTAATTTGCTGCTCGATGGGAGCTGATGTTGTTGTTACCATTTAACAATTCCTTGGTAGCTTCATCAATTTTTATTATAGTCGATCGACTGCAAATTTAAGGTAAAATTTACAAACATAGTGCAGATATCCGGTAGGGACACGGCACTGCCGTGTCCTGTATTTCTGCTTGATCAACTATACAAACTGGCGACATATTCCCCGTAGCCATTATAGGGCAAAGTCTCGCGTGTTTCCCATGACCAACTATTACCAGGGCCGACTACTCTTTCGCTAGCTTGTGACCATCTGGGGTGTGGTTTGTCAGGATTGACATTTGCCTCGAAAGCGTATTCATTGGGCCCCAGTGTATTCCAAAAAGTCGCTGGTTGTGTTTCGACAAATTCAATTTTTACAATCGATTTTGCGCCTTTAAAACCGTACTTCCAAGGAATTACTTGTCGCAGTGGTGCGCCATTTTGTTTGGGTAGTTTTCTGCCGTATAAACCTGTAGCAAAAAATGCTAAATCGTTCGCCATTTCTTCAATCCGCATCCCTTCGGTATAAGGCCAAGGATAAAATTGCGACATTAAACCGGGGCCGGGAGTAATCTTGGAGTCATAAAAAGAGGTGAAGCGAACGAATTTTGCCTTCGATGTCGGCTCAACATCAGCCATCAGCAATTTCATCGGAAATCCGACCCAAGGAACTACCATCGACCACGCTTCTACGCACCGAAATCGATAAACTCGTTCTTCGATGGGGAATTTTTTGGCTAATTCGTCAATATCATAAGTGCGGGGATTTTTCACTAAGCCGGTAACTTCTACTTTCCAGTTTTCGGTTGGTAAGGCTTGGGCGGCTTCCCAAATAGATTTTGTGCCGCCATATTCGTAAAAATTGTTGTATTTTGTAGCTAAGGCTTCGTCGGTGATTGGTCGATCGACTTTAGCGAAA
>JAYTZD010000085.1:0-4264 GCA_043742065.1 Oscillatoriales bacterium | reverse complement strand
TTTAGTCGCAGAAATCTTCTTCCAGCAGTGCAAAACCCACAACCGTCTTGACAGCAAATCTCGCGACTGCGACCCAATGCGCGATAAGATTCGAGATGCAGATGGTATCTGGGGGCCAGCGGCCTTACCACCACTATAAATAGAGTAAAACTTCATGCAAGTACAGTTTCGCGAATTTAATCCATTTGACCTGTGGATTTGGCTGAAGTTCAGCAATGTACCTTCCAATGGTGAAAAGCAGTACATTGAAGAGGTGTTTGACTCTTGGTTTTTCTTGGGAAAACTCGGAGGATTTAATGCTGAAAACCTGCAAGTGCAAGATGAGGGCTTAGATATCAATGACATGGATTACGATGTTAATCTAGCCGATCAGAGCATGATGGCTTTGATGCACAATATGGGAGAGATTGAGTATGAGGGAGTTTGGGCTCGCTGCTGGTTTGATTTGGGTACTAGCGATGCGATCGGACTCGATGTCTTGATTAATGTTTTTCAGCAACTCAGCAAAGAATTTGTGACTCTGGAAGAACTAATTATTGGTGGCGAAAATGCCGATTGGCCAGTTGATAATAGGAGGAATAGAGAAGGTTTTGAGCCTGATAATTAGCCGATAAATACCTCTTTCTACTCGTTATATCAATTCCGGTAACACCGGAATGATAATCAGGACACGGCAGTGCCGTTTCCCTACCCCAAATCATATTGTAGGGACACGGCATTGCCGTCTCCTCATTTCGGCTAATAATAATAATGAGGATACGGCAGTGCCGTTTCCCTACCCAAAATCATATTGTAGGGACACGGCAATGCCGTCTCCTCATTTCGGCTAATAATAATAATCAGGACACGGCAGTGCCGTTTCCCTACCCAAAATCATATTGTAGGGACACGGCATTGCCGTCTCCTAATTTCGGCTAATAATAATGAGGATACGGCAGTGCCGTTTCCCTACCCCAAATCATATTGTAGGGACACGGCATTGCCGTCTCCTCATTTCTTACCTACCGAAACTTAAGCAGTGGCCCCAACACCTGATAGAGAATAGAGTTAATAAAACCGAGGGCAATAGCTCCCAGCAAAGCACTCCAAATTCCCCACCGCAACCGAAATCCATCAACTAGCCAAGCAATTGCCAGCGAAACGATATCCATTTGCCAATCTCCTTAAAAAAAGCTAAACATTAAATCGGAACAACAACACATCCCCCTCTTGTACAACATACTCTTTTCCTTCACTGCGAACCAGGCCTTTTTCCTTAGCCGCATTCATCGCGCCCGTGGTAACTAAATCTTGATAAGCCACAGTTTCGGCCCGGATGAAACCGCGCTCAAAATCGGAGTGAATTACCCCCGCAGCTTGTGGTGCTAACATTCCGGCGATAATTGTCCAAGCGCGAGTTTCCTTTGGCCCGCTAGTAAAATAAGTCCGCAAACCCAATAATTCGTAAGTAGCTCGAATCAGAGATTTCAAGCCACCTTCTGTTACTCCCAGGGATTCGAGGAAATCTAGCCGTTCCTCTTCTGGTAACTCCACCAATTCTGACTCAACTTGTGCGGAAACTATGACAACCTTAGCATTTTCTTTAGCTGCTATTTCTCGTACTTGTTCGACATAACTATTTCCTGTGCCTAAATCATCTTCAGACACGTTGGCTGCATAGATAATTGGCTTATTTGTCAGTAATTCCAAGCCTTTGACTAATTCAGCTTCCTCATCCGTGAAACTGTACTGGCGCGCTGGTTTCCCTGCATTCAAAACTTCGACTAATTTGTCGAGGATATCTACTTCTGCTTGAGCTTCCTTATTGCTCCGGGCTTGTTTGCGAGTGCGATCGAGCCTGCGTTCAATTTGAGCTAAATCTGCTAAAATTAGTTCCAGATTAATAATGTCAATATCTCGGATCGGATCGACAGAACCGGCAACGTGAATGATATCATCGTTGTCGAAACAACGGACAACATGGGCGATCGCATCTACAGCCCGAATATGAGACAAAAACTGATTTCCCAATCCTTCCCCTTGACTCGCACCCTTCACCAAACCGGCAATATCCACAAACTCCATCCGCGTGGGCACTGTTTGCGCGGAATTGCAAATATCGCTCAGCACCTTCAAGCGTTCGTCTGGTACTGCCACGATACCTGTGTTTGGCTCGATCGTACAAAAAGGAAAATTAGCAGCAGTCGCCTTGGCATTCGCCACCAAAGCATTAAACAAGGTAGATTTGCCAACATTAGGCAATCCGACAATTCCGGCGGTAAGCATGGCTATTTACAAACATATAACTGTCTCAAAATATCATAAGAAATCGCAATATATCTGACTTGTGCGTTTTAACTTCTACAGCTAAGCTTGAATAAATATCTAACTTGAGGTAGATGGCTTAATGGTTAATAAGGTGTTAAACAAGGTAATGATCGCTGCGGGACTGTCGCTACCACTGGTAGTGCTGGCTGCATCTAGCGTTTTGGCTCAGATGGTCAAAATTTCGGTAGTTAACAACAGCGGCAAGACGATGACAGCCGTCTATATGTCTCCTCCCGATAAGAATACTTGGGGAAAAAATGAGCTAAAAGCTCCCATTGGCGATCGCGAAAAGGCAGATTTTGAGTGGGATCAATCTGACTACGGCGGCTCCGAAGCGGGCTGTGTGTTTGATGTCAGAGCCGAATACTCGGACGGCAGATCCACAGATTTGGATGCTGTTGACCTTTGTCAAGAGAGTGCGCTCAACTTTAGGTAATCGATAATTTAGGCGAAAACCAGGTTTCTTAAAGTCTGATATCGATGTTGACTGTTAACCGTTAACAGTCAACATCATTCCGGTACAACCGGAAATTAATTATCGATCTAAAGCAATCCGATCGCATGAAGTGGGCCTTGGCCCGCAATCAACTCGATCAATAGTGCAATAAAACCAACCATCGCCACACGGCCATTCCAGACTTCCGCCCCTGTAGTCAAACCCCACTCCCACTGCTCTTGAGGGTACATCTTCACCTTCTTGGAAGGGCGGATCACATCAGAGAATTTAACGCTGGGAGATTCGATTGATTCGATGACTAAATCGGCTAAGGCTTCAATAAACACTGGATAAGTATTCAGGGCCGGCACTCGATAGAAATTGTGAATCCCCGATTCTTCTGCTAATTCTCGATACTCCATGTCAATTTCTTGGAGAGTTTCGATGTGATCGGAAACAAAACTAATCGGAACTACCAACAAATCTTGGACTCCATTTGCTGCCAATTCCGTGATGGCATCTTCGGTGTAAGGCTTGAGCCATTCCACCGGGCCAACACGACTTTGATAGGCTAGAGTATGTTGGTTCGATCGATTCAAATGCTCCATAATTAGACGAGTACAATCTTGAATCTCGCGCTGATACGGATCTCCAGCCTCTTCTACATAGCTGGCGGGGACACCGTGGGCGCTGAAAAAGATGTGAACTCCATCGGGATTAGGAGTATTGTCTAATTCTTGGGCAATCAATTCAGACATTGCCTGAATGTAGCCTGGCTGCTGATACCAAGAAGGAATCGCAGTGTATTCAATCTCACTAAGGGCTGGATCTTTGCCCCACATTTCCTCTAGCTGTCGGAAGCTAGAACCGCTTGTGCTGATGGAAAATTGAGGATACAGTGGCAAGATTGCTAGTTGTTCGATGCGATCGCGTTTGATTTGGGCGATCGCCTCTTCAGTAAAAGGATGCCAGTAGCGCATCCCTACATATACTTGAGCATCTTGTCCCTTTTGCTGCAAAAGTTCTTGCAGCGCCAGGGCTTGTTCGTCTGTGATGCGGCGCAAGGGAGAGCCGCCCCCGATTTGGCGGTAGTTTGCCTGGGATTTCTCAAAACGCAGGGACGAAATCAACCAGGCGAGTGGTTTCTGCAACCAAGGAAACGGCAGGCGAATGATTTCCGGGTCAGCGAACAAGTTGAACAGGAAAGGGCGGACATCCTCGATTTTATCGGGCCCGCCCAAGTTTAATAGCAATACTCCTACACGGCCCATAACGATTACAGCTCTCCGATCGTTTTAGTTCTGTTATTTATTTTCACAAGATAGCTTCATGATATCTTAAGTCGATAGCAACGTATACAGAATTTTGATTTTGGCAACAAGTTTTCGAGATTTGAGTTTTGAGCATAAATGGTTTTAGGTGCGATCGCCCGTTTTGATACTCAGAGTGGCGATCGAACTACGCAGTTTTTTTGTGCAATACTCCCAGGAGAAAGAGGGGGGGAGAAAGAGGGAGAGGGGG
>JAYTZD010000084.1:0-2086 GCA_043742065.1 Oscillatoriales bacterium | reverse complement strand
AACTCAACAGTGAGTTTTCTAAAGGGGATAATGTGTATGTTGTCAAGGGCGATCGCACTTTGCTAAATGCTCTGAGAAAATCAAAGTTGGCTAAAGATACCGAATACATTGAACCAAACTACGTTTACAGTGCATTCGGGATTCCGAACGATCCCATGTATAACAAGCAGTGGAATCTTCGTAGCATCAATGTAGAATCTGCCTGGAATGAAACAAAAGGTAGCGGTACAACTGTAGCGATAATTGACACGGGAATTACTCCGGTTGCTGACTTAAAAGAAACCAAATTTGTACCGGGCTACGACTTTGTAAACGATCGCGCTGAAGCCTTCGATGACAATGGCCACGGTACTCACGTCGCTGGTACTGTCGCCCAATCAACTAACAACAATTACGGTGTTGCTGGCATTGCTTACGAAGCAGCCTTAATGCCGCTAAAAGTGTTGAGTGGTAGTGGTGGCGGTACGGTTTCGGACATCGCTGAAGCAATTAAATTTGCTGCTGACAACGGCGCTGATGTAATTAACATGAGTCTCGGTGGTGGTGGCGAAAGTCAGTTGATGGAAGAGGCGATCAATTATGCCCACAGTAAGGGCGTTGTCGTCATCGCAGCAGCCGGAAATTCTGGTGATAGTTCGGCTTCCTATCCCGCCCGCTATCCCCATGTCATCGGCGTTTCTGCCCTCGGCCCGGATGACGAAAAAGCTGGTTATTCTAACTTCGGCGCTGGGGTTGATATTGCCGCACCCGGTGGTTCTGAAAGTGGGAAAATTATTCAAAGTACGATCGACCCAGAAACCGGTGCAGAAATTTTTGAAGGCTATCAAGGTACTAGCATGGCATCTCCCCATGTTGCGGCTGTTGCTGCGCTGGTGAAAGCTTCTGGTATTACGGAACCAGACGAAATTCGCAGCGTACTTTTGCAGTCGGCGCGAGTTGTCAGCGAAGATCCGCTAAACCATTTTGGGGCGGGAAATCTGGACGCAGCCGCCGCAGTTCAGCTAGCCCAGCGCGGACAAATCAATTTCCGCGATTTCTTCCGCTGGTTGCGCGATAATGGCTATCTGAGTCCTCGTTTCTGGATCGATGGTGGTGCTGTGGCGCTGTTGCCTAAAATTGGAATGGTGCTCGGTTCTTATTTGCTGGCTTTCTTGTTGCGGAATTATTTCCCGTTTGCGTGGACTTGGGGTTTTTCTGGTGGTTTAGTTGCTGGTAGTTCTGGGTTATTTTTCCTGCGAAATCTGTTTGTGTTTGATTTGCCACAATGGCCGCTGCGGGTGATGGGTAGTTCTATTCCTGAACTTGGTAGCGCAATTAATGGTAGTAGTCTGCTGAATCCGATTTTTGCTAGTGTTTTGATTCCTGGGATTTTGATTGTTTTGCTGTTGGGACATCGAGAGTGGAAGTGGATCGCGATCGCAACTTCGATCGGCTTTGCTAGCAGTTTGGCTGTGAATGCTTTTGTGTCTCCTGGCGTTTGGGGATTGGGTTCTGGTTTGGTAGCACAATCATTTTTGATTGTCAATGCTTTGTTGTGTTTCGGACTGGCGCGTTTAGCAATGAAAACTGAGGTGCGATCGGTATGAGTATTACTGTTAAGGGTGTGATTGAACGTCAAGGATTGGGCCCTGGTACTTGGGCTTTGGTTGGCGAAGATGGGGAAACTTATGAACTGAAAGATGCTCCTTCTGAGTTGAAGAAAGAGGGTTTGAAGGTCAGTGTAAAGGGTTTGGTGCGTAAGGATATTATGACTTTTGCGATGATTGGGCCGGTGCTTGAGGTGCAGTCTTTTGAGGCGATTTAGCTTAATTGGTGAATGCTGTTTTTGAGCAAAAAAAACCCGGCCAAAATTGGTCGGGAGTTACAAATCAGGGTGCATCTACTAAATTAGTCTCCGGTATCTTCATGCCTCTTTCAGGACAGTTTCGGAAAATTTGCCAAGATTTGTGGTGAAAGTGCGATCGCACAAAAAAAACCCGGCCAAAATTGGTCGGGAGTTAATTAATCAGGGTGCATCTACTGATTTAGTCTCCGGTATCTCCATGTCTCTTTCAGGACAGTTTGGATTTTTAACCGCAGATCATGC
>JAYTZD010000083.1:0-8379 GCA_043742065.1 Oscillatoriales bacterium | reverse complement strand
GAAAAAAGGCAAAGCCGTCTCTGGAGTTAGCACAGCATCCACTCCTCTATCCGCCAACTTTTGGTATCCCGCCGTGTAACCTTCCAAAGCCCTGCGCCAACCCTTGGAATCAAACTTAATCTCATTCGGAATATTGCCTTGAATAATCCCTATTTTTAATCCCGTTCCCGCCTCTTGAATTAAGGGGCGATTATATAAACTCCAGCCTGAAATATGCAAAATCAAACACAAAATAGCAGGTAAAAGATAAAGAATCAAATTATTTTCTGTTACTTTTTTGCTCCTCCTCCAAGGCGGGATGCGAATTCCATCCGTTACATCCGTTACAGAATCCGTTGCCGAACTTCCTTCGATCCAAGCTTCAGCAATTAAGCCATTTACTGCTACAATTGCGGCAGTTACTGCACTCGGCCCGGAGATTTGACCGAGGTGTAAAATTGCTAAATTGTGGGGGCTTTGGGTGTAAGATAATGATGTCCACCACAGCGAACCTTGACTCCAAAAACTTTCTAAAGCACACCACAAAGCTGTCCCAATTAAAACGCGAATCACAGGCAAGATGCCAGTGCCACTAATTTTGGAAATCACAGGCAAGATGCCAGTGCCACTGTTTTTGTGGGACAGGCATCTTGCCTGTCCATAATCTGTTAAAGTGCGACAAACGATCGCAAATAGCCACGCCCAAACAGTGACTAATGCAGAACCCCATAGAGTGATCAAGGCCCAGCAAAAAAGTGCGATCGCCAAACTCGGCCACCACGGAACCCCCAACCAAGTCATCGGGTGAATTCCCATAATCCAAGACAAAGCTAATCCGTGATAGCCAATTCCCCACAACAAAGGAAGACGGAAGAAGGAAGACGGAAAAAGGAAGAATTTTTGTTGTTTTACTTCTATTTTTGGTTGTTCATAACTGACAACCAAAATCCATAGGGGAACTAAAGCCACCCAAGCCAACAGCCAAGCATTAACTGGTGCGGTTGTCAACCCCATCAAAATACCGCTCAAAAGTGCGATCGACCATCCGAAATTTTCAGGGATCTGAATTTTAAAGTTTTTTATGTTAAATATCGCCACTTTGATTCTTGCCAAAACTAATAACCAATAACTAATAACCAATAACAACGAACAACGAACATTTACCAAAGACTGCCAATCATTCTACTACTAAACAAACATTTCCCGGCATCCACTCGCTAACCAACTTAGATATAGTCTCGGCTAACTCGAAGTCTTGTGGTGTCAACCCTCCTGCATCATGAGTTGTGAGACTAATTGTAACGCGGTTGTAGGAAATCAAAATATCGGGATGATGACCAGTTGTTTCTGAGGGCGAAATCAGACAATTCACAAAACTCACAGCCTGCACAAAATTTTTAAATTCGTGGGTATATTTAATGATTTTACCATCTCTAGTCCACTTCGGCAAAGCTTGCAAGCGCTGGGAAATTTCGGTTTCGGTTAAGGGTTTTAGCTTGCTATTTTCAGCGATTTGTGCTATGGATTTAGGGGGGATTGAATCGCCCGCAACTGCTGCTGTTGTTAGTGAAATTCCAATTGCGGCGATGGCTAAACTAACGCTGAGGAATGAAGTCCTCACTACAAACCTATTCATAGTTTTTATTGCCTAACTTCGTCTAAAAACCAGCTACCTACTTCTGTATGATCCGTCTCGCGGCTGCGGCGCAAACCTTCCTCAAGTAAAGCAAATTTTAGCCCCGGTAAAACTTCAGATTCTGTCAGGCGTGCGCCTCCTCGGTTAGCAATTATTTTAAAAGCAATAATCCGTTATAGTAATAACATTTTGCTTGTTCGTATTCCGGCTGTTTAATGATTTCTATATATTCATCCCAAGTCACTGTAATCCAGGTATCAGTTAGGATTTTTGTTTGTAGTTGACTCATTGTTACCTCACTGAAAATTTTATTTGAGTTTTGACTGAAGACTTTTAATCGTAAATGGTTAATTTTTTGCTTGTCACTATGTATTATTGTATGTGATGGAGATCGTTTAAAATTAATTTCTGTCTTATTCTTTTGAGAGGTAAATGCAATGAGTGCTAAAGAACTACTCCTCCAAGAAATGGAAAATATTCCCGAATTCATATTAGAAGAGGTTTGGGATTTTCTGCTATTTCTCAAAATTAAATATCAAAAAGACCAGCTACAAAATAGTATCCTAAGTGAATCTTCTCTACAAAAAGACTGGTTGAGTTCGGAGGAAGATGAAGCATGGAAACATTTGTAATTCTGTACATTTAAGCCGTAATATTAAATCCGGTAGCATCTGAATTATTAGCCGAAATCAGGACACGGCATTGCCGTGTCCCTACGGTATTATTTTTGGTAGGGAAACGGCAATGCCGTCTCCTCTATATCAATTCCGGTGCAGCCGGAATTGATATAAGGTGCGCCGCAACGCACCTTACAAACCATTAACCTTTACTCTTCTACAGCTTCCTCTAATTCCGCATCTTCGATCGACTCTTCACCCGCAGGCGGCACTAACGCTACAGCTACGATCGAATCATCCTCATCCAACCGCTGCACCCGCACCCCAGTTGCAGTCCGGGATTGCGTCGAAATTGCACTGACAGCTTGACGGATAATAATACCTCGGTTGGTAATAATCATCAACTCGTCGCTCTCGTTCACAATCCGCAATGCAGCTACCTGATCCTTAGCCTTTTTAGACTTGAATTTAGTAGCAGTCAAGCCCTTGCCAGCACGTCTTTGCAGGCGGAATTGAGAAACTGGAACGCGCTTCCCGTAGCCGTTGGTTGTGATTACCAAAACCGAAGGGACTTCGCTATTAGCTGTAGTAATTTCTTCGGCATCTTCGCCTTCAATTTCCTCAGCTTCCAGTTCTAATTCTTCCTCTTCAATTTCCGATTCATCAGTTTCCAATTCAGCAATTTCTGCTGACTCAAATTCCGAGTCGCCAGTTTCTAATAGAGCAATATCTGCCCCATCAAGTTCTGAGTCGCCCGTTTCCAATTCAGCAATTTCGGCAACAATTGAACTTGGCAAGATGTCCATGCTGATCAATTCATCGCCCGATCGCAATTTCATTGATTTGACACCCCGCGTTGCCCGGCCAGTGGGGCGCAACTGTTCGTGATTGGTACGGAAATGAATTGCCATACCTTGGCTAGTTCCGATGATAATGCTGTCTCCAACTTTTGCTCTCCGCACCCACCGCAGTTGGTCGCCTTCTTCAAGAGAAATAGCGATCAAACCATTGGTACGAATGTTGCCAAAAGCTGAAAGAGCCGTTTTCTTGATGAAACCACTGCGAGTTAGCATCACCAAGTATTCTTCGGTACTGAATTCTGTTACAGACACCATAGAAGTGATTTTTTCTTCCATCGGAATCGGCAACATTTGCAGCACAGGCATTCCGCGCGCTGTCCGAGAACTGACCGGGATTTGGTAAGCTTTGACTGAGTAAACTACGCCTCTGTTGCTAAAGAACAAAACGGTGTCATGATCGCAACAGGAAAGGAAATGTTCTACTCCGTCATCTTCCTTCATTTTCGTGCCTGCTTTGCCACGAGTAGCGCGACTTTGGGCCTCGAAAGTGCTGACTGGCATCCGCTTGATGTAGCCTTGTTCGGTAATCAAAATGATTGCTTGTTCGTTAGCAATCAAATCTCTTTCGTCGATTTCTCCTTCGGCGTGTTCGATGACTGTGCGCCGGGGAGTGGCTATTTTAGTTTTGATTTCAAGTGCTTCAACTTCAGCGATTTCGAGAATCCGTTCCCGTCTCGCTAAAATGTCTTCTAAATCAGCAATCTTAATGCGTAATTCTTCGTGTTCTTGTTGAATTTTTTGCGCTTCTAAGGCTGTTAAACGCCGCAGTTGCATTTGCAAAATTGCGTCTGATTGCTGATCGGAAAGACCGTATGTATCAATCAATTCTAGTTTTGCTGCTGCGCTATCAGGAGCGCGACGAATTAGCTGGATAATTCCATCTAAATTGTCGAGTGCAATTAACAAGCCTTGCAGGAGATGGTCGCGTTCTTGTGCTTTGCGGAGTTCGTATTGAGTCCGACGAGTAATTGTCTCAATCCGGAAATCTAGGAAGACATTCAGGAATTGAGAGAGCGAAAGTAGTTGGGGTTCCCCATTTACTAGCGCTAACATATTGGCTCCAAAATTGGCTTGGAGTGGTGTTTGTTTGTAGAGGTTATTGAGGACTACACGGGGATAGGCATCGCGTTTGAGTTCGATCACAATCCGCATTCCGTTTCTGTCGCTTTCGTCGCGAAGATCGGAAATTCCCTCTAATCTTTTGTCGTTTACCAGTTCGGCAATTTTCTCAATTAATGCTGCCTTGTTTGTTTGGTAAGGCAGTTCGGTGATAATAATTGCTTCTTTGTCTGGGCGGCCGACGTGTTCGATGGTTTCAATGCTGGCAACTCCCCGCATTGTAATTGAGCCGCGACCGGTGGTGTAGGCTTCCCGAATTGTGGCTTTCCCTAAGATTTGCCCGCCGGTGGGAAAGTCCGGGCCGGGGATGTATTGCATCAATTCCAGGTCGGTAATTTCTGGATTGTGAATCAGGGCGATAAAACCGTCAATTACTTCGCCTAAGTTGTGTGGCGGAATGTTGGTGGCCATTCCCACTGCGATTCCCGATGAACCGTTGAGCAAAATTTGGGGAATCCGAGCCGGGAGTACCAGGGGTTCTTGCTGGGAACCGTCGAAGTTGTCGCCAAAATCAACTGTTTCGCAGTCGATGTCGCGCAGCATGGCGTCGTAAGTCAGCGAGGTGAGGCGACATTCGGTGTACCGCATGGCTGCGGCGGGGTCGTTGTCTACCGATCCGAAATTACCGTGACCGTTAATTAGGCGTTCTCGCATGGAGAAATCTTGAGCCATCCGCACCAAGGCGTCATAAACTGCGGTGTCTCCGTGGGGGTGATACTTACCCAACACTTCCCCAACGACACGGGCGCATTTGCGGAAGGGGCGATCGGGTGTCAAGCCCAATTCGTTCATGGCGTAGAGAATGCGTCGGTGAACGGGCTTGAGACCGTCCCTAGCATCTGGTAGTGCCCGACCGACAATTACGCTCATGGCGTATTCCAAGTACGATCGGGACATCTCATTACCCAGATCCGTCGGGATTATCCGCGACTCAGAGATACTCATAGGTTGAAAAACTCCGTTAAAACTTTAAATTTGACCGCTATAAACCCCAAAAATACGATAAAATCGATTTGAGTTCAGTAGAGTTGCCAAATATTGCAAATTACTCCTGAATTATATCACAATTTGCCTTTGAGAGTAAGGGAAAGTAGCCAGAAAAATTAAGTGTCTAAACAAGGACAATTGATGATTTAGTCTGTACTAATTTGGCGATCGGTTAACCAAAGCTAGAAAGTTTATTTTATGCAGAGATCTGAAGCCATTGCTAAGGAATTCTTACGGGCATATGAAAAAATAAAATCGGTGCTTGAATTCCCGAACTCTTCAATCGAAAATCCAAAATCGAAAATCCAAAATCGATCTACCATCTAAAATCTAAAATATAAAATATAAAATCTGCTGATGCTACCTGTCATTTATTCCGATGATTTCTTGCTGCACAAGACTGGAATGCTTCACCCAGAGCGACCAGAACGTTTAACGACGATCGCGAATGCTCTCTTAGCTGCTCCCTGGGCCGATCGCCTTGAATGGCAACTTCCCACCCCAGTAATCGGGCGCGAGCAGGAACTGTTGTCCGCTATCACAAAAGTTCACGCGCCAAGATACATCAAGGAAGTCGAACATTTGGCACAGCGGGGGGGTGGCTACCTCGACGGTGACACGCCAATTTCTGCGGAAAGTTACGATGTCGCGCTACTAGCTGCGAGTGCTTGGCTGGATGGAGTCGATCGAGTTTTAGCCTCTAGCGAACCGGCTTTTGTGCTGGCGAGACCACCTGGACATCATGCTGAGCGCGATCGGGCGATGGGATTTTGCTTGTTTTCCAATGCTGCGATCGCCGCTCACTACGCCCTGGAACAGCCGGGAATCAACCGTGTCGCCATCCTAGACTGGGACGTGCACCACGGTAACGGCACTCAATCTGTGGTGGAAAACTGCCGACAAATTGCCTATTGTTCCCTGCATCAATCTCCGTGCTATCCAGGAACCGGAGAAGTTGATGAGCACGGGGCTTACAACAATGTGCTGAACATTCCTTTGTCTCCCGGCGGTGGAGTTGCGGAATATCTGAAAGCTTTTGAATCTCAAGTTGTACCGTTTTTGTCCAAGTTTGAACCAGATTTGTTGATTGTCAGCGCCGGCTATGACGCTAATGCTGCCGATCCGCTGGCGAGTATGAATCTGATGCCCTCAGATTATGGTACTTTCACGGGATATTGCCTGCAAATCACGCGCCGCATTGCCTTTGGTTTGGAGGGAGGTTACGCACTGAAAGAGTTGGCCGAGTCGGTTGTGGCGACGATCGATCGATGTCTCAATTAGCAGCAACAAGATTAAAAGTGTCGAAAAATCAGGGATAGAGAGCTTTTGAGGCTGGTTTTGATTGTTCTCGGATGTGCGATCGCCCCCATTGCTTTCTGCCTGTTTCCTACAAAAAAGTGACTAAGATCACAGGACTATACCAATCTTAGTCACTTATCCTCAATATATCGGTCACAGATTTCTAGCAAAAAAATCACACATTGTCAATGTCCTCGATCGCCTAAATACCTTCTCGAACCAACGATACTAGGAATATGCCCTGTTTAGGAAAATTCGAGATGTTCCAATCAATTAGGAGTTTCAACACCATGTCAGTCTCCCAAATGACACTCGAAGAGTTATTTGGTCAGGTCATGTTCTCCAGCGTGGTTACTCGCCGCGATCGGAGACAGCTTAGATCTGCGCTTTTAGAAAGAACATTGAATGAAGATGAGTACGCTATTATCAACAGACTGCTGTATAATGTCCGGCGCGGTTGGGTAAAAATTGTCGATTAAAACGCAACACTCAACTTTCGACAGAAGAAGTTAGAAACAAAAATGGCCGCTGAGAAATTTTGACATTCCAGTGAATGAAGTTGTGCGTTAGATAGTTTGGTATTTTTGAGATTTGATCTATTTCAGACCAGTGGTTAGTTTTAAAAATTGCGATCGGCATCACAATCGGAGTAGAGATAATTATAAGATAACAGTTTACGGGTGCATCTCTACTTGAAAAATAATGAGTTTTAAGTTACTAACTAATCAGTTATAGTTAACTCAAAACTCATTATTTTTGCAAAAAAAATCAATGAAAAATATTTCTGAAAAATTTCCATCTCAAAGCACCGAAAAAACTCACATTCGAGACTTAGGCATTAACCTCAATCAATGGTATACTGTCGCCCGCAGTACAGAATTACAAGCTCAGCCATTACCTGTAATAATTTGGCATAGTGCGATCGTCCTATTTCGCGATAGTACAGGCAAAATCAACGCTTTAGAAGACAGGTGTCCACATCGGCAAGTTAAACTTAGTCACGGTAAAATCAAAGGCGACCTGATAGAATGTGCATATCACGGATGGCGCTTGAATGCCAGGGGAGAATGTGCAGAAGTAGATTATTTAGCAGACAATCAAAAGCTACCTCACTGCAAAATTCGTTCCTTTCCAGTCAAGGAACAAGATGGTTTTATCTGGATATTTCCCGGCGACGAAACGAAAGCCGAACAGATTAATTTATTGAGTTTACCAGAGTGGAAACATCTCAATTATATTGCCACAGTTGCAGTGATTGACTGTCAGGCAAACCATTCATTTTTGATTGAAAATTTAATGGATATGTACCACGGACACTTGCACGATGATTGGCAAGCTTGGGCAAATCCTGTGCTTGATACTTTAGAGGAAGATGAGCATCAGGTAACGGCTCTTTACCAAGCAGAAAGCTATTACAAAATAGATAAAATTTGGTCAATTTCTCAATTATTATTTAAATCTTTGCGACAACTGCACCCGGAACCTTTAGAGGTAAGTTATGTTTACCCACACTGGGTTTCAACATTGGGCAATGACTTTAAGATTTACTGTTTGGTTTGTCCGGTGAGCGAGACAGCAACTCGCGCTTATTTAATTCATTTTACCTCATTGAATGCGTTTTGGCGACTGCATAAATTGCCTGTGTGGTTTCGCAAGTTTATTAAAGATAGTTGTTTCGGTGCGGCTCAAAAGTTATTGGATGGTTTGGTGCGACAGGATGTGTTGATGATTGAGGAAGAACAACAGGCTTTTTTGCTCAATTCAGAAAGAAAGAGTTATGAACTAAATCGGGCGTTGGGGAGTGTGCAAAAGTTGATGAGAAGTCAGGCGGAAAAATAGATTAGAAATTAGGACACGGCAGTGCCGTCTCCCTACAATTAAT
>JAYTZD010000082.1:0-4271 GCA_043742065.1 Oscillatoriales bacterium | reverse complement strand
AGCCTTTCACCCAACTCAAATCGTTAGTCCAAGAAGCACCATCCATGTGAAAATTATGGTCTGTTTGCTTGAGTTGGGCGATCGCACTTTCGACTTTTTCCGGTGTCGCACTATCAGCATCGACTAACTGCCAGATTTTGTGCTGATTAATCCCCTGACACATCGGATAATCATCAGGATTAACCCCAGCCGCCTCAATTATCTCCAAATATTCAGTGCCGTTTAAACCAACAACACCAGATTTTCCGCCAGCTTGTTCGCGGTTTTCGTGCCAAGCTTTGACAAAAGCGCTGGGGAATTCATTCATCATCACGCCGCCATTTTCACCGTCAGCAATCTGAGTCACTAAAGAAGGAACTGTGACATTACCAATTTGCTGTTTATTACGTCCTTTTGCTTCGTAATATGGCTGCATTTGACCGACCAATTTTGTATCAGAACCTTGGGTTTTAATCAAAGCGGTAATACTGATTGTTTCGCCGTGAGAATTGCGCGCCATCAAACGGTTGGGAATATATTTTTGGTCTTGCGACAATCCCGAACCGTCGATATTTTCTACAGAATGTTCCTGCACCATCAGCCAGCGATAGCCGCATTCTTTCAAAGCTTTGATGTATTCATAAAGCGTATCAGGATGATTAGGAAAGTGCATTTCTGGAGGCGAAAAACCTTTGACACGCTTCAGGGCATCTAAGCCGAAAATCGATGCAAAATAATGTTGCCATGCTTGAATTTGGAGTTTTATATCAGGAATTGGAGTTGAAGGAATGACGGCATGACTCCACATTGTCCCCAGCCATTCTACGTGAGGTTGATATTGCGGATCGCAGGTAATTCGCTTGAGATTATCAAAGATGTCGTCGCGTCCCATTTGCTGCAATCCCCACAACAAATTGCCAGAATAGTCGAGCATAATGCGCGGGTTGCAACCTTCAGCAATCAGTTGCGGAATGAATTCTCCCATGCGGGAATAGCACCAAGCAAAGACTCCGGCGTTATGATTATCTCCTTGGTTGGGATTTTCAAACATATTCTGAAGATTGCAGATTAGTTCGCCGTTTGCACCGGCCGGAATTGTGGGTTGGTGCATATGCAGGGCGCAGGCGAATCCGGCTTGAATGTTTTCGAGGCGGAGGTTTGTCTTAGGTAGAAAGACTGGTTCGTTGCTATTGACTGCGGCGCTAATTTCTGCTTCGGAGCCGCAAATATTGGGTAATCCTGAGTTGATTTCTTGTAAAATGGATAAATCGGGAGATTGTGCGATCGCAGGCATAAAACTTTCCTCAATAATTATGGAGCGGTAGTGTCTGCTACTGCTAAAATAGCTGTAAAATTTAAGAGTAGCAGAATATGTCTACAAAAGTGCCAGATTTAAATAAGTATCGAAATTGTATTAAGCAATTGCTTACAGAACACGCCGAATTTGTTTCATCAAATGATGATATTGAAGCTCAAATCATTGCTGACGTAGAGGGCGATCATTATCAATTGCTTTACATTGGCTGGCAAAATAAGCAGCGAATTTTTGGGCCCGTGATGCACTTTGATATCAAAGATCACAAGATTTGGATTCAGTGGAACAGCACAGAGGACGAGGTTGGTGAACAGTTATCCGCAATGGGTATACCAAAGGATGATATTGTTGTCGGATTTCATCCACCTTATGTTCGTAAGTTGACTGACTATGCAGTAAGTTAGAAATTGGTATTATAGGACTAATGTTTAAATGTGGAACAGTCAACATATCTGGATGGGCGAAGCATTCGCGCTTAAATTCTCTGACATAATCTATAGGATATGGGCGCGAATGCTTCTCCCCTACAAAAACGGGATGTACTCAATACCAGCGCTTGTCAAAGTAATGGTTTTTTTCTTAACTTGGACTTGCCTATGGTTGCCGATCGCAATTATCGTCGCAATCGCCCTAAAATGGCAACCACCCCAACCCTTGGGAAACAAAAAACTACCATTAGTAGCTTCCCTCTACCTAATTGTCCCCTTCATTTTATGGGCGACAACGTTGATAGAAAGCGTGTCCCTTGCCGACTGGGGTTTATTTTTGCAACCCGCAACCCTGATTTCTGCACTCCTAGGATTAGGATTAGGAATAGTCAGCTTAGCCATTCTATTCGGCTTACAATTAGCCTTGGGTTGGATTGAACTACAAAGCACCAAAGTTGAAACCAAAACCAGCGAACAAATCATTAATCCTTGGGCCTCAATCCTCAACCCTTCAACTCTGCTGATTTTGTTATTAGCACTGTGGATTAGTGCCACAGAAGAGTTGATATTTCGGGGTTGTTTGCCAAATTTACTCCAACAAGATTACTCAATAGTAACAGCCACCGCGATCGCCAGTTTCATTTTCGCGATCGCCCATCTCATCTGGGCCCCCAAAGAAACCCTACCCCAACTCCCCGGATTGTGGTTAATGGGGATAGTTTTAACCCTAGCCCGCGTCGCAGATGGTGGTAGTCTAGGAATTGCGATCGGACTCCATGCAGCTTGGATCTGGGGAATCACCATCGTAGATACAGCTAAACTAATTAAGCCTAGCCAAAAAGTCCCTGAATGGATTACAGGAATAGCAGAAAAACCCCTAGCTGGTGCCGCCGGAATTATGTTATTACTAACAACAGGAACCCTACTATTTCTGATGCAAAAATGAATCAGCTAGGACTTACGCACGGGGTCAAAAACCGGGTTTTTTTCCATCAGTCTTATCTGCGTTCATCCGCGTTTATCTGCCTACATCTGCGGTTAAATCATTCCACATTAATCCAAAAGCCGATCGATTGTCACGATCGAAACCGGCCGCAACGGATCAAAACGAGTTAAATTCCCCGCCAACAAAGAACGAGATAACTGCACTTGCAAAATCCGATAACTCCAGTGCGGTTCCCGCCGCACCCGATCGCCCATCCAGCTCAAAACAGTAGCAACATCTTCCAAAACATCCAAAACCAGCACCATCGAACCCCCAGGAAGCAGCCGCAGGGCGCAAACACCCAAAATTTTAGTCAACCCTTCCCCACTACAACCAATGAAAATCCGGTTTGGAGGACGCAAGCGGTGCAAGATTTCCGGGGCGGTTCCATGAATCGAGAGCAGATTTTGCAGCCCAAAACGATCGCCGTTGAACTCGATCGCCGAAATACCAGAAACCGTTTGTTCGATCGCATAAACCTGAGACTGCGGAAATAAACGAGCAACCTCGATCGACACAGCACCATTCCCAGCACCCACATCCCAAACCACCTGTCCCGATTGCAAAGCCAATTGCGCCAACACTAGCACCCGCAATTCCCGTTCCACCGTCAAACCAGGGCGATCGCTACAACCGATAAAAGCCCCATCCGGTATACCCAACAAAGGCAAATTTTCCAAATCCAAAAATCTAGCCTCCATCCCGCATACCCGCAGCATCATACTTAGAGGTGCAAAGCAATCGCCGAATTTCCAGAATTGCGGCTGTCACATCTTCCAACACCCAGCGATCGCAGGATTGGCGTGTAAAATAACTCAAAACTTTATTGCCAAACCAAAATCATTAAACCATTTAATCGGCAATATCTATTGTGGTGCAGAGGGGGAGGGCGAGATAGGGGAGATGGGAAAATCTTCCTTCAATCCCCCTATCCGTTACATCCGTTACAGAATCCGTTGCCGAACTTCCCCTTCCTTAAAATTCAAAAACAGGCCAGTCCGGTTCCCGATAATAGCGGTTCATGTCGTCAAACTTCCGCAATTCGGCTCGGTGTACGGACAGTTCTTGCGGCGTATCCAGCCATTCGTCGTTTAACTCAGACAGTAAACTGCAAAGTCGAGAACGGTCTAGATTCGGCCCAGTGTCCCCAAAATAGCCCAGGGTAATGTGTGCAGTAAAGTGATATTGCTGTTCAATTCCCAAACCAATTAAATCTGGATTTTGATAAATTGATCGGCGAAACTCTAGAATTTGTTTGTAAGAGTTTTCGTCCATCGGTGCAACACAGACACCTATCGCTCTAGTCATCACCATAGAACCCAGAACTATCCACCGAATCGGAGGCCTCCCCGCTTGGACAGGTTTTGAGGTGGCAAAACGATCGGCCATGCGCTCACGTAATTGCACGTCAAATTCAGGATTTTTATCAGCAGCATCTCGAAAAGCACTGCTCCAAATTAAATCTGCCACAGTTAGATGGAAACTATCAGCAGGTAGTGGAATCAAGGAACCAGGATGAAGTTCCTGCAATAGCCGTTGTTGGGCAGAGAGCAAGTTAGCATAG
>JAYTZD010000081.1:0-18567 GCA_043742065.1 Oscillatoriales bacterium | reverse complement strand
ATTCCCAATTCCCAATTCCCAATTCCCAATTCCCAATTCCCAATTCCCAATTCCCAATTCCCAATTCCCAATTCCCAATTCCCAATTCCCAATAACATTATGCCTGCTGTTAGTTTAATTCGAGCTGATTCATACGATCACACAATCCTGCAAATATCCTTAGAAAACTTGCTAGAACCCTTGGGTGGAATGTCAGCTTTCGTCAAAAAAGGCGATCGCGTTCTTCTCAAACCCAATCTCCTCACAGGTTCTCGCCCCACCAAAGAATGCGTCACCAGGCCAGAATTAGTTTACTGTGTGGCAAAAATGGTCATAGAAGCGGGCGGAAAACCATTCTTAGGTGACAGTCCAGCCTTCGGTAGTGCGATCGGTGTAGCCAAAGCTAACGGCTATTTACCACTGCTAGAAGAACTGAATTTGCCAGTAGTAGAATTTCAGGGAAAACGTTACGAAACTGTCAGTGACGAATTCAATCATCTCCGACTTTGCAAAGAAGCAATGGAAGCAGATGTCGTAATTAACTTGCCAAAGTTGAAATCTCACGTCCAATTAACCGTGACAATGGGTGTCAAAAATTTGTTCGGCTGTGTCCCAGGTAAAATGAAGGCTTGGTGGCATATGGAAGCTGGTAAAGATAGCGCCAGATTTGGTGAAATGCTAGTAGAAACTGCACGCACAATTAACCCAAATCTGACTATTTTGGACGGAATTATTGGACACGAAGGTAATGGGCCAAGTGGCGGCGAACCTAAGTTTTTGGGGATTTTGGGTGCATCGAATGACGTGTTTGCTTTGGATAGAACGGTAGTTGAAATTATTAATGTTGATCCGGCTAGTGTTCCAACTGTAGCTGCGGCGATGAAACTGGGACTTTGCTCAAATTTAGAAGTTATTGATTTTCCCCTTTTACAGCCGGAAAGTCTGAAGGTGTTGGATTGGAAATTGCCGGAAAAGATGATGCCGATTGATTTTGGGATGCCTCGTGTGGTCAAGTCCGCGTTCAAGCACCTTTATATCCGGTTTATCAAAGAAAAGTTCAGCATCAAGACTTCCCATTAGGGAAGAGGGAAAAACTAAAATTTCCTTGTTTTATTTCTTCTCGTTCCCTTGGTTAATTGTAAATAAATATAATGACTATATTACAAAATATATTTAAGTCATATGAATGATTGTGTGAAAATGCTGGGAGTACCAGACTTTAAAACCGAGTTTTTCCCCTTTGTCAAGAAGAACATTGATTTGTTTGTTTGCTGTCACCGCCAGGGCGATCCTTCCTGTACTTACATCGAAACTATGTCTTGCGGTGTGCCGATTGTTGGGTATGCGAATGAGGCTTTCGAGGGAATTGCTAGAATGTCGGGGGCTGGATGGGTTGTGCCAATGAATCGGCCTAAACTGATGGCGCAGAAAATTGCAGAGCTCAGCCAGAACCGGGAAGCAATTAAATCGATGTCGTTGAAGTCACTGAAGTTTGCTCAACAGAACACTTTTGAGAAGACTTTTAAGGCTCGCGTCGAACATATGCAGCAGGTGATTGCCGACTCAATGGGGGCTAATCAGGCTACTGAAAGTGAATTGCCGGATGAGACAAGAAATTAGGACACGGCAGTGCCGTTTCCCTACAATATTATTTTCCGTAGGGACACGGCAGTGCCGTGTCCTCAACATCATTCCGGTACAACCGGAATTGATTATCAAAACAACTCTTAAAAATTCAACCGTACAGCACTTCTTTCATAGGTGGTGTGGCATCTTTAGGGTCAAACTGTTTTAATTTCAAAACTTGTAGCAAAAACAGCCAGATATAAAGTGGATTCAACAAAACGTACCGCTTCCAAAGCCGCCTTGGTTCCATGATCAGCCGAAACAACCATTCTAAACCTAGCTTACCCAGAAAATCAGGAGATTTAGTCACATTTCCCGAATGAAAATCGTAAGCAGCACCTACAGCAATCAGTGGCATTGATAAGTTATCCCGATATTCATAAGCCCAAACTTCTTGTCGCGGACACCCCAAACCCACAAAAGTAATTGCTGCGCCGCTGTTGCGAATTTGCAGGGCGATTTCCTTTTTTTCTTCGGGAGTAGTTTGTTTGAATTTAGAAGGCTGCATTCCCGCAATAATTAATTTGGGAAAACGCTGACAAAGATTTTTGGACAAAGCATCTAATACAGAAGTTTTAGAGCCATATAAATAGATGGACAACCCTTCTTCTGCCGCACGTTCGCAGATTTCTAACATCGCAACTGGCCCGCAAACGCGATCGGGCAATGCCGTATTATAGAGCCAATTTAATGCCCACCTTACGGGTTGTCCATCTGGCAACACTAAGTCAATGTGATTGAGCCGATAGCGGTGAGTGCTATCAAGAACTCCTGTCATCACGCCGTGGACGGCTAAAGCCGAAACCGACATTGGTACGCGGGCGCGGGCGGCATCAATTATTTTGCTAACCGCCGCTTCGTAATTCACGGCATTTACTAAGATTCCCAGAACATTCTTTTTACCCTGATCAATCATTGGGTACCTCTTTAAGCCAACGCTCGTAGTTGAATTCATAAATTTCCTGAAGAATTTGTTTGACGTTGTATTTCATTTTCCATTCTGGATAGTGACTAGCGAATTTTCCGTTGTCACTAATCCACCAAATATGATCGCCCATGCGATTGTCTTCAGCATAAGTCCAATTGAGTTTGCGTTCTGCAATTGTCTCGGACATTTGGATAGCTTCTAGCATCGAACAATTACTGTATCTGCCACCTCCCATATTGTAAACTTGTCCAATTCTTGGAGCTTTCACAAACTCATAAAATGCTGAAATTAAGTCTGCACTATGAATGTTATCTCGGACTTGCTTGCCTTTGTAGCCAAATATTGTGTACGGAGTTCCCGTGACGGCGCATTTCATTAAATAGGCAAGGAAGCCATGCAATTGAGTTCCAGAATGATTCGGTCCAGTCAGACAGCCACCCCGAAAACAAGCGGTTTTCATATCAAAATAGCGGCCATATTCTTGAACTAAAATATCAGCCGCTACTTTGGAAGCACCAAACAAACTATGCAAACATTGGTCGATGGACATATCTTCCCGAATTCCGCCTTCGTAAGTATGACCTGGTTCAATTTCCCACCTATGTTCTAATTCTATTAAAGGCAATTTGTTTGGTGTATCGCCGTATACTTTGTTGGTAGAAGTGAAAATAAAAACCGCTTTGGGACAGTACAAGCGAGTTACTTCTAAAAGATTGAGAGTACCGTTGGCATTGACGGTAAAATCTATTTTAGGAGCGCGGGCAGCCCAATCGTGGCTGGGCTGGGCAGCGGTGTGAATGACTAATTCGACATCCTCACCGTACCGCTGAAAGATATTAGTAATTGCTTCATAGTCGCGAATGTCAACATCTAAGTGGAAATACTTGGTTCCCAAGGACTTTTCTAGTTGTTGGCGGTTCCAATTTGTAGAAGCATCTGCACCAAAGAAGAACTGGCGCATATTATTGTCGATTCCAACAACATCAAAGCCTTGTTGGGCAAAGAACTTACAAGCCTCGGAACCAATTAGACCAGCCGCTCCAGTAATAATTGCAACGCTCAATTTTTATCCTCCTCATAATCAAGTTTTCTGGTTTTTGCGATCGAATAAAATAGAATAAATCAGAAGTTATCCAGATTTTCGATCGACTATAGATTCGTACAATTCAGCAAAAAATTTACCTTTAACATCCCAATCATATACTTCTTTCAGGCGCTTTTTGCCTGCTTGACCCAGGCCCGATCGCAATTCTGGATCACCCGCTAAACATACTATAGCCTCTGCTAAACCTTGCACAGCGCGATCGGGGTCGATCGCAGGCACTTTAATCCCCGTCTCAGCGGTAACTTGAGTAGCTGGCCCCCCCAAATCCAAACAAATCACCGGGCGACCAATCCCCATCATTTCCGTGCAGACAAAACCGCCAGAATCATGCAAACTGGGGTGAAGTAGAACGTGAGATTCGCCCATTTTAGCAAGAGTTTCAGCGCGAGGTAAAGCTCCCCAAAAATGTACCTGCTTTGTTAGTTTCAATTCTGTTACCAAAGCTTCTAAACGCTCCCTTTCCGGGCCATCTCCGACAATCCAGTATTCGCTTTGTTCCAGCTTCGCCTCCGCAAATGCACGGAGACCCAAATGCACTCCTTTCCAGTGCAATAGACGACCAACACTGATGAATCTAATTGTTTCTGTCGGCGGAGTTGGAGATTGTTCTAGTTGTTGAATTTCTGTCTGTGACAAACCGACTTGGGAGAAGATTTTCACATTTGGTGCTTTCAGAAATCGCAGTCTCGCCGCCGTTTCTTCGGTAGTGGCTAGCGCGACAACACTGCGGCGCGCCGTCAGCCCTACAAAAGGATCGCGTTCTCCCAATCCTTGAGCCAATTCTCGGAGAGTTTCATAAATTTTACCCCGGCGACTAAAATCTCCCCAAAAAGGCTTTGGTGCTGCTTCTGCGCCCCCCACAGGCCCCCAAATGAAGGGGTGTGGTAATAGTGCTAGGAAGCTGGGAGACCAATGTTTGACATAGGTTACGTGTTGTACTATATCAAAGCCGATCGCGCGATCGAGTTTCCGAGCCGTAAAATAAGCCCAAATTTGCCACAAATAGTAATGAAGTTGCAGCAATCCTTGTTTTCCCTTCCAATCTTCGCTCCATCCAAAAGGATCGAAATAAATAAAGTGTAAATTGGGGACTGGATGGAGTTTTAATTCTGCTTCAATGTACGATCGACAAAAAGTGCGAGTAAATACCCAAGTCTCGTGATATTTAGCAACTTGGAGCACAGTATTCCATCCGACTCCCTCTTCAGAGCCGAGATTTGGTTCACAAGCAAAAGCAGATAATAAAACTTTCATCAGTTATTGATTATTGGGCATTGGGAATTTGGCATTGGTAACAAATAACAACTGTCAACTGCTGTACCCTGAGCGGAGTCGAAGGGTCTAACGGTTAACTGATTTCATTAGAAATGATATAATTTCGACATAAGCTTGAGCCGCCGTTTCAGGAGTTTTTTGAGAAACTAGCTGTCTCGAACACTCACCCATCGACTCAACCAAATCAGGATTATCTATCAAAACTTGCATTTTTCCGGCTAACTCCTGAGCATTATTCGGATCAAAAACATAACCGTTTTCCCCTTCCGCAATTAACTCACAGGAAGCAGCACCATTAGAACACAAGATCGGTTTCCCAAACACCATTGCTTCTGGTACAACCATTCCCCAGACATCCTCAAAAGTCGGAAATACAAAAATATCAGCTTGGTCAAAATAAGTACCCAAACTGCCATAATCCACCCATCCCACCCACTTTACTTGTTCAGAAAAATTTTGATCTCTAATAAAACTTTCCAATTCTTCCTGCTGGTCTCCCTTGCCAACAATCAGTAAAGTATAATCAGAATATCCTTGCTTTTTGAGCAGAGCACAAGCTTCTAAAAGCGTCTTAATTCCTTTTCTAGCAGTAATCCGCCCCACATATAAAAATATTGGCTGCTTGAGGCCTAAATTTTCAACCTTATTTCCTGACAAAGGTTTCAGTAGCGTTTCCGCATCAGGAACTAAATAAGTTCTAGTAAAAACTTCCGTTTCCGGTACATTCAGCGCTTCCACCAAATATCTTTTGCCGGCTTGACTGTTAGAAACAAAAGCATCAGCAAACTTAGCTAATATGCGTCTAACTGATGTCCGAAAACCAGAATCTCGAAAATCCGTATTCGGGGAACTACCATCATAAATAATTGCAATTTTCCAGCCACAAAGAGGTTTTAGCAGCACCACCAAGACAGTCCACAGAGAAAAGGCTTGAGGAAAAACGATCTGAGGTTTAAATTTTAGTAAATGACCGATGATACTGGGCGACACTGCGATGAAACCGCGATCGTACCCTGTTTCGATCTTTTCTGTTTCAACAAACTTAGTCTCCCCTACCAACTGAATCGCCGATGCTCCCGGTAGCGTCGGATCGAACCCAGACCAAACACGACCAGTATAAAAAACAGTATTTTTAAACACCTTCGTGAATTCTCTCAATACTGGCTGCCAATATGCACCCAATTCCACTTCGGGCACCAGCCAAGCCACGCGCAAATCAATTCGATCAACCATCTTATTCACCTTGGATTTTGTTTTTAGTTAATCCCAACTTGCTCAAGATAGAAAACCAAACTAACCTTCTGTAAGGTAGCAACCAATAAATCGGCCAGAATAAACCACCATGACGCTGAGCAAATACTTTCCATTCTTCCCAGGGTTGAAGAGTAGCATCTTGAAAAGTTAAACCTTTGGGTTGATTCATCTTTTGCAAACCTTCACTCATATTGGTAGCCGCCACTTTTGTAGCTTGGGGATTGGGGGAACAAGTTCCTTGATAGCCCGGAGCTATCCAAACTGTACAGCCTTTTTGTCTGGCGCGCAAGCCATATTCCCAGTCTGATAAATAATGGATAAAGGCTGGATCGAGATTGCCAACAAGTTGAACGACGCTGCGGGGAATGAGTACGCAGTTACCATTCATGCTGTCACAAGACTGAGGTGCTTTTGTCGGATCGAGAAACCGAAATTTAAAGGGAAGCAACGGTGTAATTTTAACTATACCGCCGTAAGTAAAATCACCAGTATCGGGGTCACAAGTTGAACCAGCAACGATCGCCTTTTTTTCTCCTTGTTCAAATAACTGACGGCTGGTTGTTAACAACGAACTTAAAGCCTCTGGGTAAAGTATCGTATCGTCATTCAACCACAAATAGTAGTCTGGATCGTCTTTAATTGCCTCACTGAAAGCGACACGCATTCCTCCATTCCAGAATAAATTGCCATCTCCGGAAAAAATCTTGACATCAGGATATTTTTGCTGCACCGCTTCACCCGTACCATCAGTGCTCCCATCATCTACCAGATAAACTGTATGGGTAATTTCACTGATTGATACTTGTTGGAACAGCGACTCTAGAGTGGCCAGAGTCTTTGACTTGCGGTTGTGGCAAGTCATCAGGACTGCTATAGTTATCTGCTCCATCTATATTTAAAGATTGGCTGTTTGCAATAAACTGTTCTCTGGCGATCGGCATAGTCGATCGCATACGATCACAATACAATTATTAACTTACATTTGCCACACTATTAACAAATTGAAAAGAAAGTTTATCATTTGAGCAATATTTAAGTAGCCAACTTATTTAAACAATCGAGTACCTAACTTCTATGTTTTTTCAGTAGATTCACTTAGCTGCTTGGCAAACTTCTTCAAAGAGGCTTTGATATTCGCGAGCTTGTACTGCTAATGTAAACTTTGCCTCAACTTTCATACGAGCATTATGACAAAGCTTTTCGTGTCGCTCCGCATCTTCTAGAACCCAAGCAATACCTCGCGCTAAGTCCTCACTATCATAGGGTTGAGCTAAATAACCGTTTTCATTGCGATCGACAATATCTTTTAATCCCGTCACATCAAAAGCCACCACAGGCGTACCACACGCTAGAGCTTCCGATGCCGTTTGGCCAAAAGCTTCATACCGCGAAGGTACAACCATCACATCAGCCGCCGCATAAACCTTTGCTAACCTTTCATCTTCCAACCTACCGAGATAATGAATTTTGAAACCAACATCGATCGCATTTTCCGGCTCAAAACACCCAAAAACCACAAGTTCAATCCGATCCTCCCATCCCGACTTACTCAAACTTTGCAAAGCCGGAACCAGCAACGGAAAACCCTTCCAGCGATCCTCGGTTCCCTGCATCGCCCCAAACAGCACCAACTGTTTATGCTGAGGCAAATTCAAACTATCTCTCACCTGCGATCGATCCAGCGGCTTATAAACATCAGGATCCAGGCCATTAGCAATTACCTTAACTGGATATTTTTTAAACAAAGAACTAGATTTTGCACATTCAGCCAACCAATGACTCGGAGTCACCAAAGTCAGATTCAAATTTTGCCAAGCTTTAGCCTTGCGTTGCCAAATCCACCGAGAAATATCCCCATCCTGAGTGCTATGTAATTGCGGACAAGCACCGCAAGCATCCAAGTAGCGATCGCAACTTTCACTATAATGACAACCACCCGTAAAAGCCCACATATCATGCAAAGTCCACACCACAGGTTTATTTAACCTAGCCAGCGTTTCAATCTGCATATAACCCTCACAAACCCAGTGTAAATTAATCACATCAGGATTAATTTTCGCCACTTCATCCGCCAGAGAATCAGGAACCCATTGAGGCGAAAAAATCACCGGGCCTAGTTTTGGATAAAGCTTTAATGGCAACCGATTTAATTTAGCCCTAACACCCTTAAAACTTTCTCCTAATCTCGTCGGCATCAACCGCACACTTTCATCATTACTAGACTTATAATTTACCAAAATTTCAGAATTTACACCTATACCTTGCAAACCTTTATGCAAGCGATAACTCGCCCTTGCAGCACCACCCTTAACATCGTAATTACTGACCAGCAAAACTTTCATCAAAACATCCTTAGTATCAAATCCGTATCCCTACAATATTATTTTGGTAGGGACACGGCATTGCCATCTCCTCTATCATCTTACATTTTCAAAAGTTTTTTAAGTTTTAGCTGTACTTTCTTGACAAGCTTAGGATCATAGTCATACAAACTACTCTGAGTAAACTCATCAGCTTGAGCATCCCGAATCACAAACGGAGGATGTTTGAGCGGAAATGCGATCGGTTCAACAGCCATATTATTATAAGGACTATTCGGATCATCCGTATGAGTTCCCCCCGTTCCATGACCAATATTGGCAGCCAAATTGACATTAGCCAGAATATTCAAACCATTTTGCACAAAACTCGCAAACGTCCACTGAAAATCCCAAGTATTCAGAGTCTTTTCATAACACAAATCACAAGTTTTAGTCCAAATCTTGGCAGCATGAGCATCTCCCAATATATCCATCAAAAAATTGCCATCTCGAACTTCCGGCCACAACTTCATCTCTAAATCATAATGTTTCCAAGCTCTCCTCCAACTCGCCCAACTCCAGCAATGAGTATAACGAGAAAAATAGTAACTATAATCAGTTCGCTGCTTTCCGAATTGCACATTTTGTCCAGATATCGACATAATTCTTTCATCATATCGATAGCGCTCCAACAACTCTTCAGCAAAATAGAAGAACGTATTATCAGGCAAACAATCATCCTCAATAATAATCGCCTCTTCCACCATATCAAACACCCAATCTAGTCCGCTAGAAACCCGATCGCGACAACCCAAATTAGTATCTGTATAATTTCGTAAAACTTCGCATTCCCAATCCACCTGGTCGATAATAGCACGAGCAGCAGCGCATTGCAAATCCTCTCCAGGTCTATCTGGCCGAGGCCCGTCAGCAACTACTAACAATTTAGGTGGCTTGACTTTCCGAATTTCTGCAAATACTCTCTGAGTTTCTTCAGGACGTTTGAAAATAATAAAAGCTACAGGAGTTTTCAATGATTTTTCTGACATTTATATACTCTACTTTTTTTCAACTATATTAGATATGATATCACACGTTTTACTTCGCCATTATACTCATTAACATCCATCCGTTAAATCCGTTAAATCCGTTACACAATCCGTTGCCGAACTTGTTTATTTCCTAGATAACAATTCACGTATTTCCTTGATGATACCGATCATAAAAATAGCCTTTGTTTGCATCCAAAACATCTTTCTAGTTTCCGGATAAAATACGTGAGCTACATAAGAAGCCGCCATTTGTGCAATCAGAGTCGCAATACCTGCCCCCAAACCACCATAGCGAGGAATTAAAATCAAATTTAATATAATGTTGATAACTCCACCCACAGCCGTTGTAGCAGCCGAAAGATTCAACAACCCTTCCGTGACCAACCACGTACTTCTGGCGATTCCCAAACAAACAAACAGCCCAGCCCAAATCAGGACTGTTAAAGAGGGGGCAGCACCAAGATAATTTTTCCCATATAAAATATTCACGATCGGCTCCGCGAACAGCATCACAGGAATTGCTACTCCGTATGATATTAAAGCCATTAAATATAAAAGCTTTTGCAGACGATCATTATAAACAGTTTCACTAATATCTTTAGCTTTAACAATCGACGGAAAAACTGAACCAACTATCGCCATAGGTACAAAATACCATAGTCCAGAAACTTTGACGGCTGCGGCATACAGTCCTAATTCTTCAGCACTACTAAGCTGTTTCATCATAATCTGATCGATTTGCATATAAATGAAGATCATGAAGTCAGACAAAATCATCGGCCAGCTTTGCTGGAGCAGTTTCACCGCAAGCTTCCCACTAAATCGCCATCTTAATATTTTATTCCCATTCACTTGATAAACAATCGCCGCTCCCAAAGCCCTCAAAGCAGATTCAGTAGCAATTACCCAGGAAAATGCGATCAATGAAGCTCGGAAATTAATTAGTATAATTTTAACTACACTCATACTCAAATAAGCTACATTCGCAGACATAACAGTATATTTTGATTGCACTTGCGACTGAAACCAGAAATCAATCGTTTCAAATGGCTGAAATAGGGTCAGTAATGCCGCGACACCTACCAACAATTGAGTCTCAGGTTCCGTCGGATTCAATATAATTACTGTTCCGATGGTTAACAACAAAGCTATCAAACTACCGATATTTTTCAAGACAAAAGCTGTACCGAGAATTTCTTCCTTATTAGATGAATCTCTAGATAGATCACGAATCACGATCGAATTTAATCCAAGGTTAGCAATCGGAGCAAATAGTCCCGCTGTTGCGATCGCATAATTGAGCAAACCAAATCCCTCCGGTTTTAGGTAACGAGCCACCCAAAGTCCTACTATCAGGCTCATACCTAGTTGTAATATCTTATCAGCAAACAGCCAAGTTGTATTGGCAATCACCTTACGCAGTCCTGGGCTAAGTCGATCGATAAACGCAAAGAGCTTGTCAAATATCATAAATTTTCGATTCGTTACACAGCAAGTGATTTTTTGAAATAGCTATCTTTCCGTTCAAGTCTTTTCTGAAATGTCCAGGCTAAGGCGGACTGACATAACAATGTACCAAAACCAAATGCTGGTTGTCCCAAAAAGACCGGTTTCCGTAAGGTTTGTCATTAGTGTATAGGTCAAGATGAAAAGAGGCAAGCCAGCTTCGGGCAGTTGTGCACGGGTTAAATACACCACTCCCTTCACAATATTGTTTAAAAATGAAAACATAAATAAGATCAATCCCCCCCAACCTAAATCACAGGCTAAGTCTAAAAATCCATTGTGAGAATGGGGCGGAACAAATTGGCTTTTAACTACAATAATAGTGTGAGCGGGATTTTCTAGACCGCGCCAAGATTGCCAAAAACTAGCAACTCCATAGCCCAACATAGGTCTTTCATTAATTTTATCTATGATTAGTGGCCAAAATTCCGTTCGCCCGGTCAACGTCATATCTTTTTTCAGACCATCAACAACGATCGCCTCCAGATTATTAATCACCACAATTGCCAGACCAATACTGATGATGAGAAAGAGTATAACTGAAATGACCGCCCACTGTACAGGCAATTTTTTGATGACACTGAGATAAAACCAAAGACCCAATAAAATAATAATCAAGATTCGACTTGCTCCGCTACATCCTTTTTGGACTGCCAAGGAAGCCAATAAACCGAATACTATCGCCAGGCGGCGATTTTTCGGGGAGTAAAAGGCAAACGTGAACCACAAAACTGCTGTTTGAGCCATAAAAAATGAAAACTGATTCTTATGGCCCAATATTCCATTCCAACACCCAGCCTCATCCGCATTAGTTTTGACCAAACTCCATAATAGAACGAATAAGTTAACCGTGCGCCACCAAGGATATAGATCTTGCCACCTATATTGCTTTCCCATATAGATAGCAATAACTGTTGTTTCTAAAATCACTAAACCATTTTTTAAGCTAACATCAGTAGAATCTGACCACAGCGCCGAAAACAAGATCATTAACAAAAGCAGCGCTAAACACGGATCGCTACTCATAGTTATAAATAACACTTTTAAATAATCTTTCAGCGTAGAGCGCAGCCGGGGAGATAATATGAATAGGAAAGCACCATAGATTCCGATATATCCGATCACAGTGGGTGCAGTCGTCTCACGACCAGCCATCACAGCCGGGTGCAGCTTGATAAAAGGCATCACTCCCGCACCAGTTGCTCCCGAAATAGCAAACAAAAATATGCCTGCCAGAATTTTTTCTACATTGATTCCAAATTTTTTATCTCTGGCGACTGCGTTATACATCAACAGCAGTACAATAACAGCGATCGCCACAATAATCAGCAAAAATAAAGGATCGCGGAGAATTTCTTTCATAGTAACGACCTTAAATATTTTTTCTTATTTGACTATTCTCGATATTGCCAGAGCGATCGAGCCGACTACTTAAGTATGTTCTGTTCTGATTAATGCTTTTTGCGTTCTGCCTTTTACATTCTGCCTTTTACTTAGAACTGATAGTTTGGCAGTTTTTTATCAACTAGGTTACGTTAAACTAACCAATCAAATTATATTGTATATTGTGAACGCAAGTTTGCCCAGACAAATGATCCCAATACTAGCTGGTCTGAGCCTGTTAGCCATAACTGATGTAGCTTCCCCCCAGCCGACAATCGCCCAACGGTCAACCCCACGGAGTGCAACTCCCGCTCCTGTGAGAGTCAGACCCTCGAACGCCAGCGGGACTTATACTCTAGGAGGCGGAGACAACATCCGCGTTGATATTTTCGACTTGCCTCAATTTAGTGGCAGCTACCAAATTCCGGCTGGTGGCGTGATCCAATTACCTCTCATTGGCAGTATCTCGATCCAAGGACTGACCTTGGAGCAAGCAAGTACGGCTATTTCTAATGCCTACAAACCTATTCTCAAGCGCCCCCAGGTTACACTTAGTCTGCAAGCAACGCGGGCTCTCAACGTCTGGATCTCAGGAGAAGTTAACCGCCCAGGGTCTTATACCGTTCCGCTCAACTCAGGAGCAGGTAATGTCCCTTCTGTACAATTTCCCACTTTAGTACAAGCTGTGGAAAAAGCTCAGGGCGTGACCCAAGTCGCTGACATTCGTCGGGTCGAGCTGCGCCGAAAAGTGGGCGGAGTTGGGAAAGTCCAAATCACGACCTTCGATCTGTGGGAATATTTGCAGACAGGCAATGTGCCTGTGGATATTACTTTGCGGGATGGAGATGCCATTTTCGTACCTACTGTGGCGGCCGTAAATCTAGCAGAAGCCCGTCAAATTGCTGTTTCTACCTTTGCCTCCCCCACCAATCAAGCTCGCACAGTGGCAGTGGTAGGAGAAGTTGTCAGACCGGGGCGTTATGTTGTAGTCGGAGGAGATACTTTATCCGGCCAAAGCGTCCAAGGATTGCCAACTGTGACGCGGGCGATTCAGCTAGCTGGGGGTCTCAAGCCTCAAGCTGACATTCGCCAAGTTCTAGTGCGTCGCCCCACCAGTGCTGGTAAGGAAAAAATCTTTACTGTCAATCTCTGGCAACTCTTGGAAAGCGGTGATGTCAATCAAGACACGATTTTGCAAGACGGAGATTCCATTGTCATTCTGACTGCGACGGAAATCAATCCGGCAGAAATATCTCAAATCGCGGACGCTAGCTTTTCTCCGGCGAAGATTCAAGTGAACGTGGTCGGGGAAATAGTCAGGCCAGGAGTGGTGGAGGTGGCAAGCAACACGACGCTGAACCAAGCGTTGATGGCGGCAGGAGGATTCAACAGCACTAGAGCGAAAAAGACTTCTGTGGAACTGATCCGCCTCAATTTTGATGGCACTGTTTCTCGGCGCATGGTAGAAATTGATTTTGCTCAAGGAATCAATGAGCTGAGCAACCCCCTTGTCCGCAGTAAAGATATCATTGTAGTCAGGCGCTCTGCTACAGCCGGAGTAATAGACACTGTTAATCTGATTTTAAGTCCCACTGCTGCCATTCTGGCAATACCCAGCACTGGCAATGCGATCCTATCATTCCTGAACAACTTGGGACTTATCAGATTGCCTAGATAAAAATTGTTAGTGAGGATCGATCAACAGTAGGAGTAACCAAAAATATGAGTACAGGATATAATTTCCAGCCAACAGTCTCGAAGCGCAATGGAGCTCAGCCTCAAGCAGCGCATGGTATCTCTCTAGGGAATACCGAAATTAGCGATGAACAACAGCCTTTGGATTTGGGCTGGCTGTTTGCCGTAGTGCAAAGAAGAATGGGGATTATGGTGGCGATCGCACTTTTGCTGGGCGGAATTTCCGGGTCGCTGGTACTGTGGAACACCAAGAAAATTAACAGGTTCTATCAAGGCGGGTTCCAGGTTTTAGTAGAGCCAATCACGGCTGAAGGTCGATTGTCTCAATTATTGATTCAGTCTCAGAGTGCTAATTTTAGTGCTGATGAGGTTAACAAAGTCGGTTCCTCTGTCGAGGACAGCAGTATGGTGGATTATCCGACTCTGTTGCGAGTTCTCAAGAGCCCGAAACTTTTGATACCACTATTAGAGAAAGTGCAAGCTAATTATGGAGATATTACCTATACACAAATCAATAATCAGTTAAAAATTAACCGCATTACCTATGCCAAAGATGGGAAAGAAGCTGGCACAAAAATTATAGAGTTCACTTACCAGGATAAAGACCCGGATAAAATCAAGTCTGTTTTAGGTACTGTTTCTAAATACTATTTAGAGTACAGCCGCCAAGAGCGCCTGAAGCAGACGACAAGAGGTATGGCGTATATTGATAGCCAACTCCCAGCGCTACGGATGCGAGTAGATAAGCTCCAGCGGCAATTGCAATCGCTACGACAGCAAGCTAACCTGAGTTTGCCAGATCAAACCAGTAAAAGCTTCACTGACCAAGCGAGCGGTATTAGTTCTCAGCAAATTTCTCTCGAAGCGCAACTTGCTGAAACGAGGAAGTTGTACAAAAATCTTCAACAGCAGCTAAGTCAAGGAAATACAGCCGGAGTAGTGGCGCTTAACCCTAAAATGTATGAAACATTAATCGGTCAGCTCCAGACGTTGGAAACTCAACTGGCAGTTAGTTCAACCCAGTATCGTGAAGATAGTCCGCCGATGCAGTCTTTGCGAGAAAAGCAGAAAAATATGCGCCGCCTGTTGGAGAAAGAGGTTGAATCGACTGTCAAGACTGTTGAAGGCCAAATCCAGCAGCTAGAAGCTCGGCAGCGAAGCCTGATGGCGAGTGAAAGTAATCTGAATAAAACCATTAAAGATTTGCCTTCAGTCATGCGACAGTATGGGGATTTAGAGCGAGAGTTGGGGGTGGCGACAGAGAGTTTGAAGGTGTTTTTGTCTAAACGAGAAACGCTGAAGCTAGGTGTGGGGCAGCAGGACACGCCGTGGACGGTGATCAATGAACCCTCGATCATGACTGATGAACAGGGCAGTCCTTTATCGGTGACTGCTACAAATAAGACGAAAAATTTGGCGATCGCATTAGTATTGAGTGTCCTGTTTGGTGTGGCTATGGGTTTTCTGATTGAGGTTCTCAACAGGGTTTTCCACACGCCGGAAGAAGTGAAGTGGGGAACTAAATTACCGATCTTAGGTGTGGTACCCCGATCGCCAAAACTCAAGAAAATCACCAGAAAATCGAACCATCGCACACCTGGGGTGAAAAGTGTTGCCGATGATTCGGCAAAGAGTCCGCAGTTACAGGCGGGGCGCAATCAGTTTCGCGCAGATTTCGATTATTACTTTTTAGAAGCATTTGGCTCCCTTTATACAAATCTCCGGTTGCTAAGTCCAGGGATCTCGATGCGATCGTTGGTGATTACTTCAGCGGTAAAAGGGGATGGCAAGTCTACCATTGCTTTTTACCTGGCGAAGACGGCGGCGAGTGTTGGTCTGCGAGTGTTGCTGGTAGATGCAGATTTGCGCTTACCTCAACTTCATCTCCAGTTGGGTTTGCCAAATGTGCGTGGACTCAGTGATGTGGTTGCGACAGACCTCAGCCTCAATGACGCGATTCAAAGATCGCCAGAAGAAGATAACCTGTTTGTGCTGACCGCTGGCCATAATCCCCATGACCCGATTAAACTGTTGTCATCCAAGAAAATGCTTTATCTGATGGAGCAATTTCAAACCTTTTTTGACTTAGTAATTTATGACACTCCACCCCTGGTGGGGCTAGCGGATGCACATATCCTGGCGGCTCAGACTGATGGTACATTGCTAGTGGTCAAGATCGATCGCACCGATCGCTCTCTGGTGACTAAAGCATTAGAAGGATTAAAAATTTCCGGTGCTTCTGTCTTAGGAACTGTTGTGAATGGGATTAAAGGCTCTAGACAAGCCTCGTCGCCTCGACCAATGGGTTTTGAGACTGTCTATAACAATCAACTCCCGGTTTTGGGGAATAAAACGCCAGATAATCATCTCTGAGCTTGACTCTGACTTGCCCCTACCCTTGTCGGTATCCTGCTAGCAGAGAACAGGATACCGACAACATCAGACTTTGAGACAAAAATGCTATTCTTGATATAACAGTGATAAACTAGCAAACAGAGCTAGCTCTGTTAACCGAGATTTCTCGGTAATTTTAATAAAAAGTAAGATAGTCAACAAAAGTGGGTAACTTATATTTAACCAAGGGTGTCAACAGTTGGCGTGATACTTAGTTGTGTCTAAGTTTTACTGAAAAATCGGGTCAAATCTGTGTAGGCATCTACAGGAAAAAAAGTTAGAATTTGCACAAAAACGGTAATATATATGGCGGTACATTACCAAAATTTCGTAAAAGTTTCAACGCAGAAACTAGGTAGAAATATGTTTGTTACCCAGGTCTAAAGACACGCTTGTTTGCAAGAGCAATTCCCGCAGGCCATATTGAATGGTCGTGGCGGTTAAAACTCCCCTAGTCGTGGCTCGCGAGGGCTACGTCGAACCATCCCTCTCAGGTCTAAAGACTCTGAGTTTCCCACTTACCGAGTATTTTTATGAGTGTATCTTTATGAGTACAGTTATGGTTGTTGATGATAGCGTAACTCTGCGGGAGATGATCGCTGACTTGCTCAAGGGTAGAGGACTGAATGTCACGGTAGCTAGTGATGGCGTAGAAGCTCTAGAGCAAATCAAGAACAATCGCCCTGATTTGGTGGTTTTGGATATCGTGATGCCCCGGATGAATGGCTATGAAGTCTGTCGCCGACTCAAAAGTGACCCCAAAACTCAAAATTTACCGGTAGTTATGTGTTCTAGCAAAAGCGAGGAGTTCGATCGCTACTGGGGAATGAAGCAAGGGGCTGACGCTTATATCGCTAAGCCGTTTCACCCTCAAGAATTGGTCGGCACTATTAAGCAACTGTTACGGGGTTGATAGCTGTTGACAATTTATCTAGATTTACCTAGGATTGAGAGAGTGAATTCTGGGTAAAACATGAATTGAGAGGTCGAATCAATGGCTACCCTAACTTATTGCAAAGGCTTGCCCACGCCTGTACATGAGCTTAACGAACTCGGAAAAACAGATTTTGAGATGTTTTTAGGCGCTTACGCCCAGATTTTTAGGGCTGCAAGCATTCAAACAGTTGACCACTTACTGTTTGACGCAGAGTTCAAAAAATCCGAGTGGAACACGCATTTACAGCAAACCTACGGCATCAATAAGCGCCACGCCAATGGCGTAATCAGTTCCGCCTCATGTCGTGTGGACGGCGCAAAGGCACACAGGATTTTGCACCTAAAAACTCTTGAAGGAAAGATTAAATATATTAGTGCGTGGCTCAAGAAAGCCGAACGCAAGTTGGTATTAGCTCGTAAGTTTTATGCCAAGAGAAAATGGCAAAACTCAAAAACAGGTTGTAATTTTCCAATTGCTTGCTCACTTCAGTATAGATCCACAAACTGGCAGAATTTACGCTTTCAAATCCATAATAAAAAACGTAAATTAGCCTTATTTATTAAGAGAATCGAACACTTGAGACTTAAGCCAATCAAAGTTTTTGTACCTCGCAGTGATATTTTTGTCGTCGGCTCCAAGGATGAATCTTTTGGCAATCAAGTCTGTCAGTGGAATGGGGATAAAATAACTTTTCGAGTCCCTAAATACTTAGAGTTGCGATTTGGAAAAACCGTGTCCTCTCAGATTGGTGATTTCAGTCATAATGTCAACAGACTGCCAGAATGCGGGGCTAAAACTTGGCATTTCTATCGCCAGAATGGAAAGTGGGTAACAGCCGTGCAGTTTACCCCAAATCCCGTGAAGCAGGTTTCTAGAGAGAGAATGTACGGTTGTATTGGTATCGACATGAATCCCGGTTCTATTGGGTGGGCTTATGTCGATTCTGAAGGGAACCTCAAAGCCAAAGGGCAGATCCCATTTTAACCGCCTATTCTGAAGTGAATTCAGAAAAGCACGTCTGGAGCGAGTGGAATCAACTGAATAAAAAAATCAAACATTCCGCTGTAATATCACGTCGTTGTGATTATTATAGCGTTTCTAACTGGAGTTTCTTGGTCAACCTCGATACCGAG
>JAYTZD010000080.1:0-18590 GCA_043742065.1 Oscillatoriales bacterium | reverse complement strand
CGGTAGGGACACGGCACTGCCGTCTCCTCATTTTGGCTGCTAATAATTCCAATGCAACCGGAAACGATATAACTCATATATTGCACCATTCTTTGTGGAACAGGCAAGATGCCTGTTCCACAAAGAATGAATTGCTTATGGGTTGTCGGGGGTTAATTACATTGCACGTTCAGTCAATTTTGTCAACACTTGATTCGATCGCTCTACAAAATCCTTCATCCCCTCAGCATCAAAACCCTTTTGAGCCATCAGCGCCAAGTCGTAAACGTGGTGACAAATCATACTCGCCAACTCTGCCGACGGAGACTCGCCACTACCTTGAATAATCGCACCCTGACTCAAATTAGCTAGATTTTGAATCAGCGGGTGGGCGGTATTCACCAGCAAAACGTGTTCTTCGGGGAATTCGGCTGCTTGCTGCTGCAATAGGGCTGTCATATCGCGCATCCGGCGCAAAGCTTCAGGTAACAGGACGATCGCAGGTGGTGCAGCCTCAGCGGCATCTGACTTCAAAGCTTCTGTGCGGATGTTAACTTTTGGTTTGCCGATCGCCTTTTGGAACAATTCTTTAACTTGTTCGCTGCGAGTTTTATTGGTAGTCGGATCGACAATTTCTGCTTCTTTTTCTTTGTCAATCAGCGTATCATCTAAGTCGGAATCAACTCGCGAGAATTTGACTTCTTGGTACTCTCTTTCTAGGAAACTGATAAAGTGCGTGTCGATGAAAGAATCCATAAACAGCACTTCCAAACCTTGGCTTTTGTGCAGTGCGACATAAGTTGCTTGGGATGCTGGTTCTGTACAATAAAACACGCGGTTTTCGTGAGTTTTTTGATTGCGTTCCAAATACTCTTTCAGCGTCGTATAAGGCTGAGTTGAAGTAGAGTTTTCCGACTTAGGATCGACATTTTGCCACAAATCTCCCTCCTCAGTTTGCACCTGGACTTCTGGCGTTACAGTTTCTGACTTTTCCACCGTTGGTTCGTAGGTGCTGCGATAGATTAAGATATCTTCGACTTGCTTTTTGAACTTGTCATCGTTGAGTGTTCCAAACTTGACAAAAGTACCGATATCTTGCCAGCAACGGATGTACTCGTTGCGATCGTCCCGATAGAGCTCCTTGAGGCGATCGCCTACTTTTTTCGCGACATAATCAGCTATTCTGCGTACAGTGCGATTGCTTTGTAGCGAACTGCGAGAAACGTTCAGCGGAATGTCGGTACTGTCAATGACTCCCCGCAGCGGCATCAAGAATTTCGGAATGATTTCTTCGCAGTGATCGCTGACAAAAACCTGGTTGCAGAAAAGCTTGATATTACCTTGGGTGACATCAACATCCGGCCGCAGTTTCGGGAAGAAGAGAATGCCGTTGACAATGAAAGGATAATCTGTATTCAAGTGTACCCAAAGTAGCGGCTCGTCTTGAAACGGGTAAAGATAGCGATACAATTCTAAGTAATCTTCTTTCTGCAAATTGCTGGCTGCTTCCCGCCAAATTGCTTTGTGCTTATTGAGTTCCTCTCCCTCAAATTTGATGGGAACTGGCATGAAATCGCAGTAAGTTTTGATTAACTGCTTAATGCGAGTAGCTTCTACATACTCTAGTTCTTCGTCTTGGAGAGTCAGAGTAATCGTTGTACCGCGCTCTGTGCGGGTGGATTCTGATAGTTCAAATGCGGGGGAACCATCGCAATACCAATGTACTGCTTGTGCGCCTTCTTGGTAAGAAAGGGTATCGATATCTACTTTCTGAGCGACCATGAAAGAAGAGTAGAAACCGAGTCCGAAGTGACCGATAATTGCGTCATCGCCACTGCCTTGATATTTTTGAATAAATTCTTCGGCGCTGGAGAAAGCGACTTGATTGATGTATTTTTTTACTTCGTCGGCTGTCATGCCGATGCCGTTGTCGGTAATTGAGAGTGTTTTGTTTTCTTTGTCGATCGCAATATTGATTTGTGGTTCGCCGATGTCGCCGCTATATTCGCCCGATCGAGAAACCATTTTGAGTTTGGCAATGGCATCAACAGCGTTAGAAATTAGTTCCCGCAAGAAGACTTCATGGTCGGTATATAGCGACTTCTTGATAATCGGGAAAATATTTTCGGTATGGATTGAGATTGTTCCCTGTTCTAAAACTGTCATAGGTTTTTTGTTTGCTGACTGATGACTAATCACTATTTATTGATTTTGGGCGATCGCGCTACATACTTGCCGAAGGGATTACCCGAAATCACTGATTCGGTTTCCCTCACATGGTAGCTCACAAAGGCAACCGCAACAGGAAAGTAGCACCACAGCCCAATTCGCTGCGGGTGGTGAGGCTGCCGCGATGCGCGCGGGCGATGGTTTGGGCGATCGCCAATCCCAGTCCCGAACCTCCAGTATGGCGCGATCGATCGCTATTTACTCGGTAGAAGCGATCGAAAATTCGCCGTTGTTCGATCGCCCCAATCCCCATACCAGTATCTTGAACCTGAATTATCGCATCCGTATGAGTGCAATCTAAAATAACGGTTACTTTCCCGCCCGCCGGAGTGTATTGAATGGCATTCACAATTAAGTTAGCAACTAAGCGATAAAGTTGGTCAGAATTGCCGACGACATTTAATAGCTGCTGCACCCGCAATTCCGATGTTAGCGCTACCCCGCTAGCGATCGCCATTGCAGCCAATTCCTCGACCAAATCGCTCACCAAGTCATTCAAACAACACAATTGAGGGCGATCCTCTTCGAGAGCTGCGCTAACGGTGATCGGTTGATGATCCATGCGCGCCAGCAACAGTAAATCGGCAACTAACTGAGTCAATCGTCGGTTTTGGCGATCGATCGTCCGCAGAATTTCCCGCGCCTCTTTTTCATCCAATTCAGGCATCAACAGCGCTGATTCAACTGTTGCTTGGGAAGCCGCTAAAGGAGTCCGCAATTCGTGAGCAGCATCCGCTGTAAACTGTTGAATTTGTCGGTAAGAAGAGTAGATCGGTTTCATTGCCAATCCTGCCAACAACCAACTAGAAAAACCTACTAAAATTAATGCGGTCGGCAATCCTAGTTTCAAAATTAATTTAACTGTATTGAGATAATTATTAAAATCTTGCAAGCTCCGTCCAACTTGGATATATCCCCAATCTTGCTGTGTGTTAGTGTGTAGAGATACAGAAATTTGGTGATAAATATTGCCTTTGAGGTCAGTGATTGTTTGCCAGTGTTTTGAGTTAAAATTTGGTGGTAATTGTTCTGGATAAGCGCCCGCTGTAGCAATCAATTTCCCAGAATCATCAAATAAACGAATATAGTAATATCCTTGGTTGATAGCGCTTAAAATATGGCGACTTGGCAACTGTTTTTTAATGCCGTTAACTCCAATTAAGCGGAGGTTGGGTAAAAGTTCATTTACGATGGGTTCCAAGCGTCCAGGCTTCTGCAACTTGAGTTCTAGGCTGTCGTGCAGCGTCCCTGCTACCAACTCTAATTCTCGGTCTATGGCGACCCAGTGCGCGTGGGCGATCGCCCTATATACCCCAAATCCCAACAAGCTTAAAATTAAACCCATGACTGTGGCATAGGAAATCGCTAATTGCGATCGAGTCCGATTAAATAGTTTATTTTGATTCACATTCAGTCGTTTCTTTTAAGGTAAATATCCCAAGGTAAATAACACATTATTTTCTAATCTTACCAAGGTCTCTGGATTAACTTCACCAATTTTATTTCGCAATCTTGTTTTATCCAAAACTCGTATTTGATGGCACAATGCAACGGAATCTTGAGTCAATCCTCCCTCACCGTTGGGAATCAAAACAGATGAAGGGAGAGATGCACGGCGCAGATTAGTTGTGAGAGGAATACTGATAACAGTAGTCGTGTATCTGGAAATAGTATCGTTCTGGAAAATAATTATGGGACGTACACCAGCCTGTTCGGAACCTTGCGTAGGATCGAGGGTTGCAATCCAGATTTCACCCCGTCTGATTGTCATACCAAATCCTCATGTTTTAGGAGTTCTGCATATTCACTCATTCCCAGTTCCGCAAGTTGTCGATCTTCTTCGGCAAATTCGCCATAGAGTGCAGCTAAGTTAGTTTCATTTACTGCTAGATTAGTAACTAATCTGGCACGAAATTTCAGAAAGGCAATAAATTCAAACACTTGTTTGAGTTGTGCGATGTCGAGATTTTCTAACTCTTGTTGGATTAAATCTTTCATGGCCGTTATTTTTGCGATCGACTTTTCTATATTCTACTCGCTAAACAGGCAAGATGCCTGTTCCACAAAAATTAAACGTTCTTGTGGGGTGGGTATCTTGCCCTCCCTAATTTAACTTCTCATCCGGTATCCAACACCATGTACAGTTTCAATTAGATTCGCGCCACCAACCGACTCAAGTTTGCGCCGCAGCAAGCGCACTTGAGCCGCTACCACATTGCTAAAAGTATCTGCACTAACTTCCCATAGCTGATTTCTAATTTTGTCAGTGGTGACAATTTGATTCGGATGTTTCATAAAATATTCTAGCAGTTGAAACTCTTTATTTGTCAGAGAAATTATCTGGCTGTTGCCAGTGCGATCGAGATGACACGCAGTTCGATTTCCGCAGTCCAAAACCAGATTTCCTACCTGTAGCTGTTGCGGCTGAATTTGAGGCGATCGCCTTTGCAAAGCCCGCAATCTGGCTAACAGTTCTGCCATCCCAAACGGTTTCACTAAATAATCGTCAGCCCCCGCATCTAGTCCCGCTACTTTATCTTCCATTCTGTCTTTTGCTGTCAGCATCAAGACTGGCAGTGCACTATGTTGAGCCCGCAATTTACGCAGCAGTTCTAATCCTGATAATCCTGGAAGCAACCAGTCAAAAATCGCCAGATTGTATTGAGTCCAATGACTATCTAAATATTCCCAAGCTTCATTGCCATCTACAGCCCAGTCAACTATATATTTTTCTTGTTTCAAAGTGCGATCGATCGCTTTTCCCAAATCTGGCTCGTCTTCAACTAGCAAAACTCTCATAACAGTAATTTATAGTGGAAAATCTATATACATTGTTGGCGATCTACTCCTCTATTGTAGGGACACGGCAGTGCCGTGTCCCTACTGTATACATTGTTGGCGATCGGCAGCATCTACCCCCAACATATAAGCTCCCATACTGAGATGAAATCAGCATGAAATTTTATGAATTACCAGAAAAAGATAGCAGTTGAGAATAATTGACAACAAGGTGGTAAAGCTTTATAATGCAATATGAGTAACTTTTTGAGAAAAATTTTCAACAATTATGGGAGACTTATCAAACCGTCCCATCCTTAAAATGGCGGGGCGCTTGAGTCGCCGTCAACTTTTACAGCTAGGAATAGCTGGTGCTGGAGTAGCTGGCGGCGCGATCGCACTTCAAAACTTCACCCAAAAACGACCCGCAGCCGCGAGAATACCGCCAATGCCCGCAGATGCGCCCGCAGTTAGCAATATCAATCCGATGCAAATTGCGCGGGATTTCGACTATGGCACGGTGACGCGCGAAAACGGACGCACGGTGCGGGAATTTCGCATGGAAGCTAACACTTCGATCGTGCAGCTCAACAGTGCCGTCACTTTCAACACTTGGAATGTGAATAATCGTGTGCCGGGGCCGACATTAAGGGCCACTGAGGGCGATCGCATCCGCGTCATTTTCTCCAACAAAGCTGGGCATTCTCACTCCTTGCACTTTCACGGCTTTCATACCAGCGAAATGGATGGCATTAAACCAGTTAGAAATGGTTCGGTATTTATCTATGAATTCGATGCCGCTCCCTACGGAGTGCATCTATATCACTGCCATATTGCTCCTGTAACTAGGCATATTGGTAAAGGACTCTATGGTATGTTCATCATCGATCCGCCAAAACCCCGTCCGAGTGCCGATGAACTAATCTTGATCATGGGAGGATATGACGTAAACGATGACGAAAAGAACGAACTTTACGCTTTTAACGGGTTGCCACATTATTACATGAAAAACCCTATTTCTATCTACAAAAATCAGTTAGTTCGGCTGTATGTTCTCAACATGATTGAGTATGAAGCAGCAGTGACTTTTCACTTGCACGGCAACTTTTTTGACGTATATCGCACAGGCATGACTTTAGCTCCCAGTGAAAGAGCCGATGTCATCACAATGGGAGTAGCTGAAAGACATATTTTAGAATTTACCTACGGGTACGGCGGAAAATATATGTTTCATCCCCATCAAGATGCGATCGCCGAAGCAGGCTGCATGGGTGTATTTGAAGTCATCACTTAACCCGAATTCTGCTACCAGGGTGCGCCAATTATACTGAAGAAAGTATTAAATTATCTACTAAGTTCGATCGCAAATAGGTACAATGAGCTTCTTGCAAATAATTGAGAATATTTCTTATTAGCTTGTAAGTCCAAATACACATAACGTCAAAATTAGCAATTCCCATGTTTTCAACATTTCGTTTATTACCGACAGCAACCGCTACAGCCATCCTGGTTGCTCTGGCCGGTTGCACTTCAGCCCCCACAGCCACCAAAACCGAGAGCACAGCCTCACCCACAGCCACAGCTAGCCCCGCAGCAGCAAGCGGTCACAGCATGAATCACGCTGCCAAGGGCGCAATCAACATTAATACAGCCTTGCTCTCCGACTTGGACAAAATCGAAGGCAAGTTAGGAGTGCCAGCACTTTCTAACAAAATTCAAGCCAGCCGCCCCTTCGGAAAAGTAGAAGAATTGGTCTCAAAAAATGTGATTACTCAACCCCAATTCGACCAAATCAAAGACATGGTAACTATTGAGGATGTGATACTCACAGGCGAAGCCAAAGATGTAGACTTCATGACTAAAATGGGATTGATGAAAGGGCATCTTTTCGTAGCAAAAGAACTCTTGGATCAAGGCAAAGCAGACCAAGCAGAACCGCACATCGGGCATCCAGTCGAAGAAATTTATGCTGATGTAGAAGATCAACTAAACGAGCGTAAAATTGCCGAATTTAAAACTACCTTAATTAAATTACAGGATTTAGTGAAAGCGGGTGCAAAAGATCCGGCTAAAGTGAATGCAGAATTTACCGCATCAATGCAAGCAGTAGATGGTTCAATTGCTGGCATTTCCGAAGCGCAGCGCAAAGATCCAAAATTCGTGCTGCAAGTGATTAACGGCTTGCTAGATACAGCTAATTCCGAATATGGAGCAGCAGTTGCAGGCGGCAAAATTTCTGCAATTATTGAATATCAAGATTCGCGGGGTTTCGTGATGTACGCGGAAATGCTCTACAAAGATATCGCCTCGCAAGTGGCTAAAACCAGCCCCGAAGCCGACAAATCCATTGTTACCAGTATGACAGAATTGAAGAAAAATTGGCCAACTGCGATCGCACCGCCAGCCCCTGTAAAAACAGTCGAAGAAGTCACCAAGCTAGTTAAAACGATCGAGACTGATAGCCAAAAAGTCCTCAAACCAGCCTCCTAAACAAAACTAATAGTCCTGGACGCACCGATGGTCAGAAACCGGGTTTTTTACGACAATCCTTCGCACTCGCCCACAGCTTGGGTAAAAAACCCGGTTTCTTCGGTATGATGCGTAACTTTTGGTTAACTCAAATCGACGATAATTGGCAAAAAATCCACTAATCCTCCCACACTTACCACAACTAAAAAAATGAATTTTGGCGAAGCATTGCCCACATTTGTAATTACCCTCCGCGAAGGAGTTGAAGCAGCCTTAGTTGTCGGAATTGTTCTAGCTTGCCTCAAAAAATCCGGCCAAAGTTATTTAAGTCCTTGGGTTTTCGGCGGTGTCGCTGCTGGACTGCTCGCCAGCGCTTTGATAGGTGTACTATTCGGCTGGACTATGCAAATTTTATCCACATCTAATCAGCCTTTCGCCCCGGTTATGGAGGCGCTGCTAGAGGCAACATTTGGGCTTGTCGCGATCGCAATGTTGAGCTGGATGCTGATTTGGATGACCAAGCAAGCGCGATTTATGAAAGCCGAAGTTGAAGGCGCTGTGAGTGCCGCCCTAACCCAAAATTCTCATGCCGGTTGGGGCGTATTTAGCTTAGTTTTGATTGCCGTTTTGCGGGAAGGATTTGAAACGGTTTTGTTTGTAGTTGCCAAGTTTCAAGAAGGGATTATTCCGGCAATTGGCGCTTTGGCTGGCATTCTCTCAGCCGCCGGACTTGGTGTCTTGTTGTTTAAATGGGGAATCAAAATTAATATCCGCCTGTTTTTCAAATATATGGGCATTTTATTGCTTTTTATTGTAGCAGGTTTAGTGGTATCAACTCTGGGACTTTTTGACACCGTATTCAGTACCTTATCGCAAGCAAATCGCGAGTCAGCAGGGCTGTGTTTCTATTACGAAAGATTTGCTAAGTCTCGTTCTTGCATTCTCGGCCCGATGGTTTGGAACACTTCACAAGTGCTTCCAGCAGAAAAGTTTCCTGGCTTGTTATTGAGTGCCCTATTTGGATACACGGATAAACTCTATGTCGTGCAGGCACTTTCTTACTTAGTATTTTTAGGTACTGTCGGTGGGATGTACTTTCAAAGTCTGGCAGGTAGAGTCTTTTTCCCATTCAAAAAGACTGAGGCAACGAAATAGGAAATAAAGTGCGATATAAATAGAGGGTGCATTTATCTAATCTAGTATAATTCGTAAAAATTGACCCGATTAACTTCAAGAATTTTTATGCTTTGCTTAGCAATTGCTACTCTACTCCTGGAAAACTAACGTTTGACTTATTTATTATAGTAACCGCCAAGGTGGTTAAAGCATTTATGGTTATTGAACCCTTCGACCCTTCGACTACGCTCAGGGCGACGCTCCGCTCAGGGAGCAATGACCAAAGGGCCTTGGCGACTGCTATAGTTTGATAGGTATGAATGAAACCAAGATGAAAGCTCGGCTGTTACACCGGATTTTTTTATTGATAGCTGCGAACCCGTGCCATGCCGAGGGGGATGTCTGCATCGTCGCCAACGAATTTAGCAGCAACCTGGTATAACCAAGCGGTAGAAACTCCAGAGATTCTTACTTTATTCATGGCAATTTTGATGGTGGTTCCGGGAGAGACAGGTTGAGAGAAGGTTAGTATAACTTGATTGCTGTTGACAGAAACCTTAGTGTCAATTTTTTGACCGGAATCGTCAGATATACTGATATCATCCCTGACAGTTAACCCGGCAGGAACGCTAATTTTTAATTGAGAAATAGCCCTAGTTCCTTGAGGAATGTGCAGCCGGAAAGTATGCCTGACAATTCTTGCCTTAGTCTCAGGGAATTGTACTGAACTATCAATGCGAGGAAAATTCTCGGCACCTGTTCTGGTACTCGCATGGACAGCAGGAACTAAAGCTGCGGCTGACAGAGCAAATACGGCACCGTAAATGAGTGTTCTCATAGTCTTGACTCTCTAAGGAATTAACTGCGCCAACCCAACATTCATATTTGAAGAGTTAGCTTCTTATTAATTAGATTGACAGCTAATAATGAAATCAAGATGAAATATGAACCAGTGAGAGGTAAATTTTAATATAGATGGGACTTATAGTCCAGGTAAATAGCTCATTCTCTGACAACAATCCGGTATGCTATCATAAAATGGCAGAATTACCTACTGTGAAAATAATCAAATGAAACTTATAAAAATGAGCCAGCAAAAATTAAAAAACCCAATTATCCTATGGATGGGTATGGGGATAGCAATGCTGGCGTGTTGCCTTGTGCCTATGGCTGCTTTCTTCTTTCTAAACGGAAGTTGGCGGGCATTAGTTGGTCACGACAACAAACAGCCTGCCAGCAACCAGTCAACCAGTCAACAGCAGCTTCAACCTACTAAAAAGTCTACCGAGTGAACGTAAATCGACTGTCTACCTTTTGACCGGTAATATCAGCACTAATCTTCATCTGATACTGACCGACAACTTTTCCAGGCAGCAAAGCTGTATAGTGCTGGTCTTTCTGGTCATAAGTGAAGGTAAGAGCCTTTTGAGTGCGATCGGGCATCTGAATTTGACCTGTTATCTTCGCATTAGGTATTGTCTGGTGGTTATCGCCTCTTTGCAAATAGAAATCCAGGTGAGTTTTATCAGCTTCTTTCTCGACCACCAACTCTAAATGATAGGGCCCTGATTCTACGACTTGACCGCCTTTGTTTTGAGTGGCGGCTATCTCTGTTCTTGCAATCGGTTTTGAAGACGAGACGGCCGAAGTGTTGGCTGAATTAGCAGCTTGGCTGTTGTTACTTCCAACTCCCAAAAATATCAGCCCCACACTACCCAGAACAATTAAACCTGACTTTACTGTTTTCATGGTCTTTACTCCTTTGATTAGGGATGTTGTACTTTTAGAAATTTCTGACACCCTATTGCTTAAAAGTAAAGCGACCATCAACTTTTTCTCCGTTAATATCGGCGTTCATTTTCACAGGATAATTTCCTACATCTTTGACTGGAAATACAACAGTATAATGTTTGCCAGCAGGGTCATATTTCAGGGCTAGAGTTTGCTGTTTTCCACTCGGTAGCTGCACTTGAGCTGACACTTTTGCGTTGGGGACTGGTTCGTGCTTGTCGCCTTTTTGCAAATAAAAATCCAAGTGAGTTCCGGTAGCTTCTTTTTCAGCGACAAACTCTAAGTGGTAAGCTCCAGACTCGACAACTTGACCGCCTTTAGATGCTGTAGGATGATCCGTTTTGCCAGTTCCCGCAGGGGCAGCACTGGGAGCAGAAGACGCAGGCTTAGAGGCGACAGGAGGGGATGTTGGGCTGCTATTTGCATCACTTTTTTCGTCGCCTTTGCCACAGGCTCCCAAAAATAGTAATCCGACAGTGCCTAGAACAATTAAGCTTGATTTGAGCGTTTTCATTGGATTTAATTTTTGGGTACAATTATTCGAGAGTATAACACCCAAAGATGAAATTAGTAGGAAATTTTAATAAGGCAGAAGTTTTTAATATTTCGTAGTTCTGTATTTTTGGTTGCTATCTTGATGTGCACTCAATCTTAGCCAAGCAATACTAGACTTGTCTGGTTTGCAACTTGAGCATTATGATGCACAGCATCAGCCAAATATAGCCAACCCCGTAGCCAGCAATTATATCTGTCGGCCAGTGTACTCCTATATACATCCGACTCAAGCCAATAATCGCGATCGTAAAAACAGCTAGAGTATAGATCAATTTGGAAAACTTGGGAAAGTGAGCCGAAAGCAGGTAAGCTAGAAACCCATACATCACAAAACCTCCTAAAGCGTGACCGCTAGGGAAACTAAAAGATGTTTCATTAATTAAACTCGGAAAAATCTGGGGACGAGGTTTAGCAAAAACTAACTTCATGCCAGTATTCAAAATAAAAGCTCCCAAACAAGCAATGGCAAAAATTTTAGCTTCTGAACGGTGATGTTTCCACCAAAGAATTCCCAATGTAACGGCTACAATAACTACTACTACACTGGCATCGGCAAGTTGAGTAATTGTCAGCATCATAGCATCTAAACTCGGATTCGCATACCCGTGTACCCAGTACAAAAAAGCACTATCGAAGCCAAAAGCTTCTTTTTCTAATACTTCTTGAAACAGCCACGCTAAAATAAAAATAATCGACAGACAACTGGCAAGTCCCACAACACCAATTGTCACGATTAAAGTGGTTATATGAGGGTTGATATGCTGCAACCAAAACTGGTAAGACTTGCGTAACATAATTAATCACATTCAAACAACTTCAAACAATCTACACTTTATAAAAGAATTTGTCAATGCAAGTATATATCCTCGAAAATATCAATTTCTTATTTCTTTTTTAACCAAGAATCTTGCAAACTGAGCATACAAAGCTGGCAAAACTAACAGCGTTAAGGCAGTAGAAGTAAACAATCCTCCTAAAACTACTACGGACAGCGGTTGCAGAATTTCCTTGCCGGGGCCGCCTTCTAAGACTAAAGGCGCTAAACCTAAAGCTGAAGTTGAAGCTGTCATCAAAATAGCATTCAGCCGTTCCATCGAGCCTTTAATAATTGCTTCTTTGAAAGGCATTCCTTCGGCGAATTTAGTATTATAGTTGTCTACTAATAACAAGCCGTTGCGGGTAGCCACGCCAAATAAAGTGACAAAGCCAACTAAAGAAGCTACAGAGATTATACCGCCAGTCAAAGCTACAGCAATTACTCCTCCCACTAATCCGAGCGGCAAATTGATCATAATCATCGCCGTTGAAGGGATTGACTTGACGGAAATGTACATTAATATTGTAATTACCAGGAAGGAGATCCCACTAAATACCATAATATTTTGCGAAGCTCTTTCCTCGGCTTCAAATTGGCCTCCATACTGGATAAAGTAGCCAAAAGGCAACTGTACCTCTTGTTTAACTTTAGCTTGAATTTCATTCACAACCGATCGCAAATCTCGACCTTTAGCATTAGCCGCCGCCACAATCAACCGAGAAACATTCTCGCGGTTAATCGTATTTGGGCCAGTACCGTATTTAACAGTCGCAACTTGGGCGAGGGGAATTTTGTTGCCGCTGGGAGTATCCACCAACAAATTCTGAATAGTTTCTAAGTTATTTCTCGCTTCAGGCTGCAACCAAACAACTAAATCAAAAGTTTGCTGCACCTCCAAAACTTGAGAAACAACTTTGCCGTTTAAAGCTGTCTCAATGATTTCGGAAAGTTCTCCGATTTTCAAACCGTATCTACCCGCAGCTTGGCGGTTGAATTTAATTTGAATTTGCTGCACCGGCACTTGCGGTTCGAGTTGCAAATCCACAATTCCCTGAACTGTTTTCATTTGCGCTTCAACTTGGGCACCGATAGTGCGAAGCTGATTCAAATCGGGGCCAAAGATTTTGACAGCAATCTGACTTCTGACACCAGATAAAACCTCATCCATCCGGTGAGAAATAAAACCGCCGATATTTGGTGCAACTCCCGGCAATTTACTAAATTCCTGCCGCAATGATTCCAAAGTTTTCGGTCTATTTTTCATGCCCTCCTCGCTCAAACCGATGTCAATGTGAGCCAAATTGACACCCGCAGCATCAGCATCACCCGGAGCTCTGCCCGATCGCACTTGCACGTATGAAAACCTAGTATCATCCTTAAGTGCATCTTCGATCGCAAAAGCCGCACTATTCGTCGTCTCCAAAGACACCCCCGGATAAAGTAGAAGAGTATTCACCAAAGTTTGCTCCTGAAACTCCGGCAAAAACACCCGTCCAAATGAAGGCAAAATAATTAAGGCTGCCACCATGCTAGCAGCAGCAAAAGTTAAAATTATCGCCGAATAGCGCATTGACAATTCTATAAAAAAGTGATATATTTTCTTGCAAAATCTCGGCAGCCAAGCTTCCTCGGAACTCATGCGTTTGCTAGGCAATAAAATAGCGCAAAGGGCAGGAGATATTAACAGCGATTCCAGGCTAGAAATCACCACAACTATCAGATAACTAATCCCCATCGGCGTAAAAATGCGACCTTCTATACCCGGCAAAGTAAAAATTGGCGAAAACACCACAATGCCAATGACAGTCGCTCCAATTAACGAATCGCGCACCTCCTGACTGCCGTCAAAAATCACATCCAGCACCGGGCGCGGATGCGGAGATGATCTATTTTCTCTCAAGTTGCGGTAGGTATTTTCGGCATAGACGATCGCATCATCGATCGCAGTCCCGATCGCCACTGATAACCCACCCAAAGTCATGGTATTCAGCCCCACCCCCAGCCAATTCATCACCAGCAAAGCGAATAGCAAACTTAGGAAGAAGTCCAGCAAAACTACCGTCAGAGTGCGCCAATTCATCAAAAACGGGATTAGGATGATGGTAACAATGATGCTACCTTCAAATAAAGCCGATCGCACATTTTTAACCGAAGAATTAATATATTCTTCCTGGCGGAAAGTGACAGTAACTTTAACATCTTTAGGCAAAGCTTGCTGCACCTCAGCCATTGCCATTTCTACAGCTTTCGTTACCGTCGGAGTATCAGCAACCGGCTGTCTGTTTACCAGCACAATGACAGCTTCTTTGCCATTAAAACTGCCATCGCCCCGCTTGATCCCAGCACCTATTTTGACATCAGCCACATCCCCAATTTTGACAACTGTTCCTTGGCGAGAGGCGATCGCAGATTGCTCCAAATCTGCCACAGACTCAATCCGACCAACTCCCCGGATCAAAGTTTCTTTATCCGGCGTAATTAAATAACCCCCAGAAGCGTTGACATTCGCGGCCTGCGTAGCTTCGGTCACTTGCTGCAACGAAACATTAAAAGCTTTTAACTTTGCAGGTTCAACTAATACTTGATACTGCTTCTGTTCCCCACCGTAAGCCATCACTTGAGCAACGCCTGTAACTGCTAACAGGCGATTTGTAACTTGCCAATCAACCAGACGGCGCACTTCCATCAGCGAAGTAGTTTCTGATGTAAAAGCATAGGTAATCACAGTACCTACCGGAGAAGTTGTCGGAGAAATTTGTGGTGTTTTTACTCCTGCGGGGAGCTTGCTTTGAGCTTGCTGCAACCTTTCTGTAATCAACTGGCGGGCTTGATAGATTTCGGTTCCCCAATCAAAGATCACTTTAACAGCAGAAATACCCACAGCAGAAGATGAACGCACTGCTGTCACCCCAGGAGTTCCATTGATCGCACTCTCGATCGGCAATGTTACCAAAGACTCGATTTCTTCTGGTGCTAAACCCGGTGCTTCTGTCTGAATTTCCACTTGCGGCGGCGCGAAAGGCGGGAAGACATCCAGCGACATTTTCGGGATGATATACAATGTCCAAAGACTGATAATAATCGTGGCGAGAACGACTAGCCAGCGGCGGTTAATCACCCATCTGAGAATTGTGCCGAACATTTAGTAATTGGGGAATTGGGTATGGGGCATAGGGCATAGCGCATAGCGCAGGAAAAATGCTATCCGTGTATCCGTGATTTGTCGTGCTGTTGGTAATTAACTTTACTTTAAGCTCTTGACTTCTGACTCTTTCGCTTTAACATGATGGTTGTCATTGTGTAACAGCAATTCATCGTTCAACACTGGTTCAGAGGCAGAAAAATCATTGTTTTCTGAATCTGCTGCTAGTGCTGGCAATTTGCGCCGATTTCCCCAGAAAGCACCTGCGGCAAAAGTCACAGATGCGATCGCAATTCCTCCCCCGATTCCCGCCCACAAAGGTACGGGTAAACTGTTAGAATTAACCTCGGTCGCCTTGGGAGTTGCTTCTTTCTTTTCCTCGGTTTTTGACGATTTATTGCCGCCCCGCAAAGATTGAGCGTAAAGTTGAGGTGCGCGCTGAGTAACTATCAAATCTCCCTCAAATAAACCGCTTTTCACTTCAACTAAATCCCCGGAAGTTTGACCAACTTCGACTTCAACAGACTGAAAGGCATTACCATTTTGAACGTAAACAGTTTTTTTGCCGTTTACTTCAACTAAAGCAGCAGCCGGAACTACCAAAACATTTGTTGCTGTTTTGTCGGTTAAAATCTCCAACTCTGCGAACATCCCCGGCTTCAAAACTTGCTCGGCATTATCCAATTGAGCTTTCACCGCCACAGTGCGGGTTTCTCCTATAACTGCTGAGCCAATTAAGCTAATTTTGCCAGTAAAAATACGGCTTGGTAAACTTGCAATTTTAACCCTAACTTGCTGACCATTTTTTACCTGATTCAAGTCTTTTTCATAAAGATTTGCTGTGGCAAAAACGCTGCTGTCATTTAATATGCTCATCAACGGTCTTTCAGCCGAGTTTACTGATTCACCGGGGGTGATTTCGCGATCGGTTATAGTGCCGGAAATGGGAGCGACAACGGTAACAAGCCCTTTTTCATTCGCCACAATCCCCAGTTGTTGGAGGCGTGCTTGATAGGCTGAACTGCTGAGACGAATGCGAGACTGAGCTACTTCCAAAGCAGATTTAGTCCGCTTGAGTTGAGCCTCGGCTTCTAACACTTCCCGGCGGCTCAGAGCTTTGGTAAGTTGAGCTTTTGCATCGGCAACTTTACCTTGAGAATCGCGCAATTCGCGCATCGGAAGGTCTACTTCGGCTTGTTTGATTTCGACTTGGGCTTTGATAACTTCGGGACGGCTTTTTGCCTTAGCAACAGCGGATTTTGCTTCGGCGAAATGAGCTTGCGATTCCAGCATTGCACGCCGCGCGATCGCACCTGATGCCACTAATTCCTTATCGCGATCGAACTGTTCTTTAGCAACAGTTAATTCGGTTTGGGCTCGCGCTATTTCGGCTTGCGATATCTCAACCTGACGCTGATAGTTTTCTTTAGCAACTTTGACAACAGAACGGTTGTTTACCAATTCTTGTTCTTGCTGGTACTGCTTGGTTGCTGCTGTAAGTTGAGTTTTGGCTTGGGCGATTTCTGCTGCGGATATTTCCAATTGGCGATCGTAATTTTCCTGCGCTAACTTAAAGTCAGCCTGCGCCTGTTGCAAATTGCCTTCAGCTTCGGCTCGTTTTGAAACAGATTCAACGCGCAATTGCCCTAATTCTGAACTAGATAAAACAGCAAGAGTTTGACCTTTGGAAACCTTGTCACCAGGCTTTACTAACAACTCTACCACCGTACCGCTAACCGGAGCCCGAACCTCTACTTTTTGGTTTGGTAAAGTTTCAATTTGTCCTGTAGTTTTAATGCCAACAGATAGTCGTTGAGCTTTAACAGGTTCAACTTTAATGCCGATGCGTTTTGAGGTTTCAGCATCAACAGAAATAGAAGCAGGAGTTTGAGCAGCATCACCTTCGCTTTGGTGAAATTCATTTCCATGTCCCGCATGAGCTAAAACAGCCACAGGATCGATGAATAACCAAAGACTCAGAAGTATTCCCGAAAAGTGAAATATCTGTACTGGGGAGCGGAAACAGCGGCTATATTGCATGATTGAGTAGGGGCGAATCTGAACTCAAAGATCAGCTTGGCAGAGCGAAATGAAATCAGGATGAAATAATGTAAATAAGTAGATTGTGATTTACTGTGGGATGGGCGGGTTTAGGAAATCATCTGTTTTCGGCAATTATTGTTGGTAGAACCCGCCCCTACAATTCTGACTTAATATTACTGTTTGTACCAAGCTTGTCGCCACTGTTTCATTTGCTCGATTTCTTGCTTTTGCGAAGTCAGAATTTCTTGAGACAATTTCTTCATTTCCGGCCGCTTCGATTTCTTCAAAGCATCTTCAGCCATCACCAAAGCTCCTTCGTGATGGGGAATCATCGCATTAATAAAACGCAAATCAAACTGATCGTCAGCAGCACCTAAATCCATCGTCATCATCATACTTTGCGTTTGTTCGGGAGTCATTGCCATCATGTGACCCATTGCAGCGTGATAAGCCATTGGTGTATTGTCGGCTTTCGGATACCAAGTTTTTCGCCACTCTTTCATTTGATTAATTTCGCGTTTTTGAGCGACAATCATCTCATTTGCGATTTTTTTCATTTCCGGGCGTTTCGATTGTTTGAGTACATCTTGAGCCATGTTGACAGCACCTTGATGATGAACGCTCATCCCATCAATAAATCGCAAATCGTAGTTGGCATCAGCAGGGCCTAAGTCCATTGACATACTGTGATCCATCCCAGCCATATTGTGGCTTTTTGTCACGTCTTGTTTGTTGTTGGCTGGGGTTGCTGCGGTAATATTTGGGGATTGAGTTTGACTTGAAGGGGCTTTTGAACAAGCTGCAAGCACTCCGCTGGTGAGGACGGTTGCACAGGTTAATGTCAGAGCTGTCAAGCTGGTTTTTAATGAGATTGATTTCATAGTTTTTATATCTTTTAAATTGCCACTTATATTTATATTGTCACATAAAGATGAAATTAGGATGAAATTCAAAAAAATCTAAAAACGAGAATTTAAAATATACAATTGACTTGACTCTCTTGCTAACTGGAGACTATATAATTAAATTAATTCATTAATAAAGCAGAGTAGTTTCTGCTGAGGTTGAAATTATGACTCTACAGTTAAAAGTTCCGACAATGGCTTGTTCTGCTTGTTTGAATACGATCGCACAAACAGTCAAAACCCTCGATCCAGCCGCTGTTGTTGAGGCCGATCTCAAGACAAAATTGGTGACAATTCAAACTGTGAAGCCGGAAAATGAAGTCAAATCTGCGATCGCATCTGCTGGCTATCCAGTCGCTTGAAAGCAGAATATTGCCAATTCCCAAATCCCTATTCCAGAGTGCATATATGGACAATCTCACACTCAAACTCCAAGGCATGAGTTGCGCCTCCTGTGCCTCTTCCATTGAACAAGCAATTAAATCTGTTCCTGGCGTAATTGAGTGCAATGTCAATTTTGGCATGGAACAAGCAAGCATCCAATACGACTCCCAAAAAACTAGCTTAGCAACAATTCAAGCAACTGTTGATGCTGCGGGATATAAAGCTTTGCCGCTTCAAGAAATGGCTGCGGATGAGGATGATAGCGATCGCAAAAATCGTCAATCTGAATCTCAAAACTTGCAGCGGAAACTCTGGACAGCAGGTATCATCAGCATCCTGCTGGTTGTGGGCGCTATTCCGGCGATGACCGGCTTGCACTTGC
>JAYTZD010000079.1:0-2103 GCA_043742065.1 Oscillatoriales bacterium | reverse complement strand
ATTCAATTCCACAACATCAATTTCGTCACTATTGATTCCAAAGACTTGACCCAAAATCCCTGGAACTTCAAACCAAGAAAATCCTCTATCTTTGCAAGATTCTTCTCTAAGTTCCTCATCATAAAGTGTGGCAAAATCCCAATCACTTTTTGGGTGAGTATCACCTCTGGCACGAGAACCAAAGAGAATTAGCATTTTGAGATAAGGAATTTGTTCGGGAAGTTGTGAAGCAATTTCCTGAAGTTCAGTCAGTGTTGGGGCAATTTGGAGCATAGTTAACTTTTACTGAGCTGCTAATTCTAAAATTTCCTGCTTAAGTTCATAACACAATTTGCCAAAAATAATGCCGTTTCCCTACGGAAATCCGCGATTAGCCGTCCAACAAAAAGCAGCCCATAACAGGCTGCACATCGAAAAAACCGTTGTTTAGTAGGAGAAAACTTTAAATCGAATTCAAATTGCCGTTGTTTCAAGTCTCTGGGACTCCGGCGGGGCGATCGGCTGCCAACCAATTCGCATCTTGATCTACCGCTGATTCACCTTACGCTGCTGCTGAAAGTTCGTTGACCATTTTCACCCGGCCTCTGAGCACGGCCCGCAGCAAGCGGTTCACCAAAGAACTGGGTCTGAAGCCCCGTCCTTCTAGGACGGCTTTAATTCTCTTTATTTTCTGTTAATTGTGTTGACAATACATGGTACAATAGAGCAATTAAACAACAAGAAAAAATGAAAGCAAGGTATCGCTACAGATTCTATCCAACCGACCAACAGCAGAAGAGCTTAGCTCAGTTGTTTGGTTGTGTTCGGGTAGTCTGGAACGATGCTCTTGCGCTCTGCAAACAGTCTGAAAAAAAGCCTAAATCAGCAGAGCTTCAGAAAATAGTGATTACCCAGGCTAAGAAGACTGAAGAAAGAGCTTGGCTAGACAATGTGTCATGCGTTCCCTTGCAGCAGTCGGTAGCCGATTTAGAGATCGCTTTCAAGAACTTTTTCAACTCCTGTAAAGGAAAGAGAAAAGGACGTAAAACTGGGTATCCCAAGTTCAAAAAAAGAACTAGCAGTCAATCCGCAAGACTTACCCGTCGTGGTTTTTCAAGGTCGGATAACGGAGGTGTCTACTTGGCCAAGATTGGAATTGTTAACCCAGTCTGGTCAAGAGAATTGCCGCCTGAACCTAGTTCTGTGACAGTAATCAAAGACTGTGCAAACCGCTATTTCTTGAGTTTTGTCGTAGAGGTTCAACCAATTCAAATTGAGGCTAAAAACCAAAGTATCGGAATCGACCTAGGAATCAAAACCTTTGCAGTGATGAGCAATGGTGAAAAAGCCGAAAGTCCTAGCTATAAAAAGCTAGACCGGAAAGTTCGTAAACTACAGCGCAAATTAGCTCGTCAACCAAAAGATTCTAAGAGAAGGAATGTAACTAGAATCAAAATTGCTAAATTTTATAATCGGATTGCCGACACCCGTAAGGATTTCCTACACAAACTGTCAACCAAAATAGTCAACGAAAACCAAGTGATTGTTTTGGAAGATTTAAATGTATCTGGCATGGTCAAGAATCGAAAACTTGCTAGGGCGATTAGTCAGCAAGGATGGAGAGAATTCAGGACTCTTTGTGAAGCCAAGTCTGAAAAGTTTGGCAGGGAGTTCAAAGTAATTAGTCGATGGGAACCTACCAGCCAAGTTTGTTCAAACTGTGGCTTTAAGTGGGGAAAAATCGATTTGTCTATTCGTTCAGTGCTTTGTCTAAGTTGTGGCACTGAACAAGACAGAGACGAAAATGCTGCTAGAAATATAGAACAAGTCGGGATGGGGAATCGCCACGACTCTAAATGGACGCTGAGGGATTGTCAGACTACTTCGGTAGCAAAACCCGATGAAGCGTCAAGAATCACCGCACCTCATAGTCGGTGAGTATTTCAAACAGCCTCTATCTTCGTCATTCAGAGACTCGTCGAAGGTGGCGGCCATCAAACCGTAGCGATCGGCTAATGTCAAAACGCCTGTGTCGCTTACAGAAGCGAGGATTTCAGAGATAGCGCCGGGGAGGAGTTGTAACGGGTTCATGGCAGTGCGGTTGAATTCGATATGTACATCATC
>JAYTZD010000078.1:0-39859 GCA_043742065.1 Oscillatoriales bacterium | reverse complement strand
CCAGAATTTGGGTACGCAACTTTGAACAGTTTCGCTCCTTCTAGGTATCCCGGAGGCTTTGGTCTAAAGTGTAATTGACCTTGGTTGTACAAGGCTCTTAACTCTTTGAAACTTTTAAAAGCCTCTGCCACCGACATCAAAGTTTGTTGCATAGGTGTCGAAGGCAGCGATTTCGCAACTATTGACTTAGAAATTGACGATTCAAAAGACAAGTCAAATTTTCCAGTCAGTAGTTTTCCGGTTTTGAAAAATATCTGGCGAGCAAAGTAAACGGCGCTGTTGTACAACTTGCCAGATTGCTGACAAAGGTACTGCAACACGGCTTCAACTTCTTTAGTGGGAGACAGTAACACTTGCTGCACTCCCATTGTTTTTTTGACTTTAGTCACCTCTTTTTCCCAAAACTTAGTTGATTTATTTAGTTTAGGTGAGTATAGTGGATAAGTCAACCCGTAACAACAAAACTTTATGTTACCGCTTCCAGAGTATCAGACTCACAACCACGTCAAATTCTTGCTTAATTACCATTTCGTGTTTATTCCCAAACGCCGCAAGAAAGTTCTGGTCGGCAGTATAGCGACTAAATTGCGTGAAATATTTTTAGGACTTGCAATCGAGAAAGGTTGGGATATTTTAGCTCTGGAGGTAGCGCCGGATCACGTACATTTATTTGTAGCAGTCAAACCGATGGACACACCCGCATTGGTCGTTAAAGCCTTCAAGGGACGCTCTAGCCATCATTTAAGAGCTGAATTTCCAGAATTAAAAAAGCTACCGTCTTTGTGGACGAGCAGCTACTTTGTGAGCACCGCAGGTAATATTAGCAGTGAAGTTGTTAGGAAATATATCGAAGACCCACATCATTCTGCTAATTAAGAAGACACTCTTGACTGAAGTCCCCCGAGCCGTTTCCCACGAGCGGGCTGAAGCCACTGAGTTTCCCACATCCCGTATGAATCTTTATGATTGCCTTTGCTTAAGATATGCGACAATTATGAAAATTGTCTTTGATAGGTAGGTTTATTCATGGAAGCTGCATTACTTTTAGCAAAAATGCCCGAAGCTTATTCGGCCTTTGAACCACTGGTTAATATTTTGCCAGTGATTCCCGTATTTTTCTTGCTGTTGGCTTTTGTTTGGCAAGCGGCTGTCGGATTCAGATAAGTCAGATTTTAGTAAAAGCAGGGGCAATTCAAACATTGTCCCTGTTTTTAGGTGTTGAGTTTTTGGGTTGATCTCGTTTATGCTTGTTTTGGAATTATTTAACCGCAGAGAACGCAGAGAACGCAGAGAGAGATCCCAGAAAAATGAATGATTCTGATATGCTACGTTTAGCCCCCCATCGCCTTGAGAAATGCCGGTCTTTCTGAAATTCGCTTCATATAGTCCAAAACAGCCGGATAAGCACTGAGATCTAATTTAAGCATCATGGGAATATAGCACAACATTGAGCCAACTGCTGCATCGCCGACACCGAATTCATCGCCCATTAAAAAAGGCTGTTTCTCGAAGATTTGATTGAGGGGTGTTAACAATTTGGGGGTTTCGCGATCGCGACTAGCTTCGACAAAAACTCCTGGTCCCAAGGTAGAATTCGCAAACATTACCCACTGCACGGCTTGAGCTTGTTGCTCCAAACTCTCCGGCATTTTACCATGTTTTTGAGCTAAATAGAGCAGAATTGCGCCGGATTCCCAAAGTTTAAAATCTCCGTCAACAATTGCTGGTACTTTGCCGATCGGATTAATTTCCAGAAAATCTGGCTGCAAGTGTGCTCCAGCTTGCATATCTAACATCACAAATTCGTAGGGCACACCGATTTCTTCCAGATACCACTTGACAATTGATGCTCTGCTACGAGCTCCGCCGTAAAGTTTCAGCACTGTTTAGTTCCTTTAACACAATCTGATGATCGTAGCATTTGTTGTTATATCAAATCCGTTGGCATCAAAATTATTTCTCTCTCTCTTTTCTTTCTCTGTGGACTCTGTGGTCTCTGCGGTTTAATAATTCCGAAAAAACTATTTTGTTTCATGATTTGTAGCATTGAAAATATTTTTACCGAGCTGTATGATAGGAAGAGTTATCAAGCATAATTCACGATGTCGAAATCAAAACCATACCAACCATTACTACTCAAATTACTGCATGGGGTTAATGCTGCGATCGCAATTTTAGCAATCATCACCGCATTTCTGGTGTACAACACCTATGACGGGCGATTCGGCAAAGTACCATTGCCTCGGATTCCAGATATTATTGGAATTCATGGCACTTTTGGCAAGCTGTTGATTTTAGGAGTAATGCCGGCTTTTGCTTTGTACAGTTTCCACAGAGGGCAAAAACGCTTGGTGCAGCCAGATTCTTTTGGGAAACTAACGCAATTCGGAAAACCGATTTGGTGGTACAGTTTGCACCGGATTGTGAATACTTTGATGTTGCTGAGCCTGACTTTTTCGATCGCTTCTGGTAGTATGGTTAAGGAAGAATGGCTACCGGCTGGCGAATTGACGCAAGTTTGGTATTATTTGCACGGTGCTGGGTGGGTGATATTAGTATTGTCTTTGGCAATGCACTTGTTGATGAGTGCAAAGGTGGGGGGTTTGCCGCTAATTTTGTCGATGTTTGATTTCAAAAAGGGAAACGAGAAAGGGAATAAAACAGGCTAAAAATAAGGGAATTTACTTGATGTTTGAGGTTGAAATTGAGACATGAAAAAAAATATTATTCTGATATTTGTGGAAATTTTGGTGATGGGAGGTTGGGTGTTTGCATTGGTTGCACCGCTGTTGTTTCCATAAATTAAACGATCGGCAATTCCACCACAAAATTAACACCACCCGCAGTTTGAGATTCAAAGGGCAATTCAAACGGAGATTCAACCAAAACACGCCCGCCGTGGACTTCTGCAATAATTTTATTGCTGATTGACAGCCCCAAACCTGTAAATTGGTTCAAAGATTTCGTAGTGAAAAATGGGTCAAATATTCGGTGCTGGATATCTGCTGGAATGCTAGGGCCATTATTGGCGATCGATACAGCAATAAATCTCCCTTCGGGATACTCAACAACCTCTGTTTTAATGATAATAATTGGCTCACGATTGTCGATGGTATTAGCAGCATCAATCGCATTACTGATGATACTGGCAAAAACTTGATTTATTTGACCGGGATAGCACAGCAATAGTGGGATATTATTGTATTCCTTAACTATCGAAACTTTGTTTCCCAGCCTAGGGGTGAACAGAACCAAAATAGCATCAATACCTTCGTGTATATTGACGTGGGTTTTATGAGATTCGTCAGGGATTGAAAATTTTTGTAAAGCTAGGATTTTCTTGCGAATGTCTTCGGATCCGATTTTCAAGGAATTTATAATTTGTGGCAAATCTTCGCTGACAAAATCTAAGTCAATTTTTTCTTTTTCTGCTTCAATTTCCTGTACAGATTCTGGATATTTTGCGGTATAGATGCGAATTATATTGAACAAGTCTTGGAGATAGTCATTAACGTGGATCAAGTTACCGTAAATAAAATTAATTTGGTTGTTAATTTCCTTGGCAATTTCCGCAGCGAGTTTGCCGACAATTGTAGTTCTTTGATTTTGCATTAAATGCTCTTCTGTTATTCTGATTTTTGCCAATACTTCCTCCAACAGTTTGAGTTGCTCTTGAATTTGCCCCTGGAGTTGGGATTGGGAAATTGCGATCGCCAAAGAATCTGTAACCGCTTGCAAAACTTCCATTTCGTCGGGAGTAGCAAACTGTCGCTTCGTACAACCCAAAAGATATCCCAGGCGATTAGTTTGGGTAAGCACTGGTACTGCTGCGTAATGACTGTTTTTGAGTTGGAGGTGCGCCGACTCCTCAAACAGTTCACCATCAAGCCCTGTGGCTTTGATCAGCGTTACTGATTCGCCACGGTGAAGTCGTGCGGCTAAATCTCCAGAGGGCCCGGATTCCGCGCAGAATACTCCCAATCGTGGCGATAAACCCTGACGGTAATATTCCCAGCAGAATTCTAATGTGTCTTGTCGGGGATCGTACCAGCCGAAAATTGTGCGATCTAGATCTAGTATAGTTCCAAGTTCCTCAACGGTGGTTTGCAGGATGCGATCGAGGTTCGAGGAAGCCCGAATGCGACTTGTCAAGCGATGCAGTAGAGCTTCTGTACGATCGCGGATGCCATCTTTTGCCAACAATTTTAGTGCCATAATTGCTGCGATCGTGGCGACTCCTAAAAGTCCGGTGGCGACTGCTGCTAATAGATTTAACGGGTACAGTTCTTTTTCGAGGTTGTTTTGGGGAATTACTAGGGCGATCGACCATTCAGCCTGTTCTAAAGGCACATAAGCAACATAAACTTTAGTATTGTTAATTTGAGTCAGGCAAATGCCTGTTTTTTGGTAAACCATTTCGCGGACTACATTTACCAAATTAGCATCTTTGGATTCCAAGAAACTGGGAGCAGTTTTGTCTATGTTGCCGATTAGTTTTTCGTCGGGATGAACAATCGGTACTCCTTGAGAATTGAGAACAAAAGCGTAGGTTCCTGCTCCATATTCCAGCTTTTTTACTACTTCCGCTAATCGGTTAATTGCGATCGCGCCGCTCATTACTCCGATGGGCTTTTGACTTGTGGTATAATCGCGATTCCTCTTGTTTGAGCGCACCGGAGCTGAAATGGGAATAATTTGTTTTTTTAGTGTGCGAGAAATTGTCGGATCTGAAACATAGACTTCTCCGGCCATTGCTTTTTGAAAGTGTATGCGATCGCTAACATTAGCCAAAGCTCTGCCGACTTTTGTAGTGAAGTAAGAACCATCCGGTTCAATTAATGCCAAATGCTCAAATTCTTGAAGTCGATTTACCTCTGATTGCAAATATGGTTCTGCAACCAACCACTTCATCGAACGAATGGATGGAGTGTTGGCGAGGATTTCGATTTCAGCTTTTCTAGTTGCGATCCATCGATCGATGTTGTTACCCTGATTTTTCACTTCTAACAAAGCATTTTTCTCTAAATTTTTGATAATTAAGGATCGAATACTTTGATAAGTGATATAACCAGTGATGCTGGCTGTAATTGTGCAGACTAAAATTAGCAGCGCAGCGATGTATTGAAGACCATATCCGCTATTAAATCGCGCTGGGAATAGTCGAGTTAATTTCCAGCACTGCTCTCTCGCAAAGCTTCGCATAATTTGACCAATTTTTAAGATTGAAATCTTAGCTGACTTGCGATGCACCCTGATTTTGCAAGCAGCCTGACACTGCTAGCAATTAATAATTGCGGGTTTTAATTTTTTCCCGCCACTAAACCGACCCTGTTAGACTAGGATTATATCATGTTTATAGAAGAAGAAAGAAGAAAGAAGGCCCTTCGACTTCGCTCAGGAACCGCTTCAGGAAGAAGGAAGAAGGAAAAAAGCCCTTCGACGGATTTTCCGGTGGGTGCATCTCAGTTTTGCAAATATATTCGTAGGGGCGAAGCATTCCGGCAGTAAATCTCTGGCGATTACTAATAAATTGTCTGCCGGAATGCTTCGCCCTTACACTCATTGAGATGCACCCGTTTCCGGTGGCATCTCAATGATTAGCAGCTTCTTAGTAAAACGGATGCAACGAATCAGAGCAGGAGTCAAATCCTGGCTGCTAATTGATCCGTTGCATCCGTTGGTAATCCGATGCTATATTTTTGCTGATTTGAGAGTTAAAAATTATTTAATTAACAACTTAATTAACTCACAACTGAAAAATTAGTTATTTAAAGAACTTTGTGAGTGTGCGAGTGTTGTTTTACATTATCTTCAGTGCTAACTACGCGCTGGGGATTGAGGACTCTTTTGCGTTCTAGAGAATAAGTAAAGTCGCTACGAACTGTTCCTAAAGGAATGTGAGATTGAGCTTGGGGGCGAATTTTGTAAGTGCGGGCTGCGGCGATCGCGCGAAAGCCAAATTCTTCACTAAACTCGGCTGATGCGGGGAATTCGGGCAGCCTTTTTGGTAATTCACCGTTGAGCACTGCGCCTAAAGTTGTCCCCCAAGCCATTTGATAAGATGTGGGAATTCCCTTGACAATTGCTTCCAAAGCTGCTGAGGGGATAGCTTCAATTACTTGGACTTGGAGAACTTCGCCTTCTTCTTTGACGAAGCAGGTGGCTAAACCGACTGCTACATAGTCGTCGGCGCAGAGTTCGGGAGCATTGGGATAAACTGTTGCAGTTGCCATATAAAATCTTTTGAGTAGGAATTGAAAAACTGGAGCGAAGGTCAAGCCCCTGAGAGTGGATCAGACCTGTGTGTCGATAGTACCACAGATCGATTTGAGATTTCAGATTTCAGATTTGAGAACAGCTAAATCTAAACTGGCTAATTGTTCAAAAGCTCGATCGATTGAACCTTTTCCTCGCAAAAAACCAGTGTTTGCACCGGGACAAATATATTGTAAAGTTTCTGGCGAAAAGCGATCGATAATTGACTTAACGCTGTTAATTTGTCTGGGCCAGTGAAAAGTTTTTGCAGTTCGGTGCGGTTCGGGGACACCTGATCGATTGGGAAGCAAGTGTCTGCCCGAAAACAAGACTCCGCCACTACGGGTATCATAAAGACAGGAGGAACCGGGAGAGTGACCGGGAGTCCAAAATGCCAAAGTGCGATCGCTCAAAGCAAATTCTCGCTCAAAAGCCGTCACCTTCAATCCAGGTAGCAAATAAGCTTCCTGCTCTTGAATCACGATATCGCATCCTGTGGCTTCCTGAATCTCTCGCGCCTTGCCGATCGCGCCACGATGCGTCAGAAACAGCAGCCGCACCCCGCCCTGATCCTGCAAAAATGTTTGGTTAATCTCATCCCAAGCGGGACAATCCACCAAAATGTTAGTTTCGTTTTCTACAATGAAATAGGCTGTCCCACCCAGAGTGTCCCGGTTAGGCGGGAAAGCGAAAATATGATCTAGCACGGGCTTGGGTTGTTTGGAAGCTGAACTCTGTTGTTTCAAGGAAGTATTATAAAACTTTATTAAGTTTGTAAGCAGTAGTAATCAATAGTAGTATCATATAGTCAAAATGGTCAACTGAGAGAATTATTGCGATCGTCAAAAAATAGAGATTCTGAATGCAACTAGCAGAGAGGCACATCATTAAATCCACCGAGAATCGTTTTGTTAAAATTGATGAATTAGCCTTTAAATCCAAAAATTTGTACAACGCGGCTAACTACCTTATCCGTCAAAGTTTTGTCTATGGATGGGGTTATATCAATTACAACGAAATGAACCGTTTGATGAAATCTCATCAAGCATACAAGGAATTACCAGCCAAGGTAAGTCAACAAACATTGATGATATTGGATCAGAATTGGAAATCTTTTTTTGAAGCAGTCAAAGCTTACAAAATTGAGCCGACGAGATTCACTGGTCGCCCGAAATTACCGAAGTACAAAGATAAAGTCAAGGGTCGGAATATTCTCGTCTATACAATTCAGGCAATTAGTAGCAAGCAACTAAAGAAAGGAATTATTCAGCTTTCCGGTACGAATATCTCAATAAAGACTCTTGTAAAGCCCGAACAAATTTGTCAAGTTAGACTGGTGCCAAAATGTGATTCCTATGTGATTGAGGTGATTTATAATGCCTGTACTGAGCCGGAGTCCACCCTTGATGAAAATCAGAAAGAATCAGTAGCTAGTATAGATTTAGGATTGAATAATTTAGTGGCGTTAACTTCAAATCAGCCGGGATTTGTCCCTTTACTGATTAACGGGCGACCTCTGAAATCAATTAATCAATTCTACAACAAGCGTAAGGCGCAGCTACAATCTCAGTTAAAAGGAAATCGTCAAACCTCATCACGGATTCAGCGCCTCACTCGTTGTCGCCATCAAAAAGTCGATAATTACTTGCACCACGCGAGTCGGCAAATCATCAATCTGCTCGGATCACAAAAGATAGGAATGCTAGTAATTGGCAAAAACCTACAATGGAAAAGTGAGATTAATTTAGGAAATAAAACTAATCAAAACTTTGTCAGTATTCCTCATGCTCGACTAATTGAAATGTTGAAATACAAAGCTGAATTGATCGGAATAAAAGTAATAGAGCAAGAGGAATCCTATACTTCCAAATCGAACTTCCTGAATTTAGATCCAATTCCTGTGTATGGGAATATTGATGCTCACGATGTCACATTTAGTGGTTCGCGAATTAAGAGAGGATTGTACAAAACATCGTGCGGTCGATTGATTAACGCTGATGTTAACGGGTCTTATAATATTTTGAGAAAAGCAATCCTAAATGCCTTCAGCAATGGGATAGAGAGCTGCGTAGCTCAGCCGAGGCGGGTTAATCCGCTCGAAGTGAAAGCGAAAGGGGAGGGACTCAATGCCTCCCATGTCATGTAATAGATGACTATACTTTTACCAGCTATGATAATTAATGTATCTGGAATAAATATTATGTTCTTTTTATGGTTGTTTGTATTGGGATTGCTTTCGTACTTCTTGTTGCAGACTAGCATCAGTCGCATCACGCGAACTCCGGTGTGGCTGCTGTGGCTGGTCATCATGAGCCCAGCCTTGATCTATAGCGCTTGGATTTTAGCTAGTGGCGCGAGTAAAGTTTCACCGCCAGACTGGCTCATCATACCTTTTTTTGTTTGTCCTATTTTGTACTGGATCCTGGTACAGTTGGGGCGCAAGGAAATGACTAGCGAAACTGCTGAAACAACCGCGATTGATGGGAATGAACCTATACAGGCAAAACCAAAACCTGCTTTACGCTCGATTACTCCAGAGGAAGAAGTGAGTTTACGAGACTGTTTTCCTTGGTCTATTTACTTCTTGCAAAATTTGGAATTTCGGCCCCAGGCGATAATTTGTCGCGGACAGTTACGGACTAACCCGGAAGCGGCTTATGAGACGATTCGGGAGAATGTGGAAAGGCATTTTGACGATCGCTTTTTGGTAATATTTCAGACCAGTTCCAGCGGTAAACCTTTTTTTGCGATCGTTCCGAATCCCAATCGCCAATCTGCCGAAAATCCGGTTAAAAATGAACCTTTGAACCGACCATTTTTGGCTTTAGCTTTGGTATTGATTACGCTATTTACGACTACGATTGCGGGGGCGAAATTTGCCGGAGTTACGGAAAAACTTGTGCAGTCTAATCCGTCAATACTAATTCAGGGTTTGCCCTATGCGATGACGTTGATGGTGATTTTGGGAATTCATGAATCGGGACATTATATAGCTGCCAAATTTCATAAAATTCGGACAACTTTGCCTTATTTTATTCCGGTGCCATTTTTTCTGGGGACTTTTGGGGCCTTTATTCAAATACGGAGTCCGATTCCCAACCGCAGAGCTTTATTTGATGTTGGTATTGCGGGCCCATTTGCAGGTTTAGTTGCGACGTTGCCATTTTTAATTTGGGGTTTGTACCACTCGACAATTGTGCCGATTTCTCAGAGATCTGGGATGTCAAATATTGAGTCTTTCAATCCCAATTTTTCGCTGATGATGACTCTTTTGAGCAAGTTAACTTTGGGTGCTGCTTTAAATGCGAACACTGCGATTCATTTGCATCCGGTAGCGGTGGCTGGTTATTTGGGTTTGATTGTGACGGCGTTTAATTTGATGCCGGTGGGACAACTGGATGGGGGCCATATTGTTCATGCGATGTTTGGTCAGAGTGCGAGTATGGCGATCGGGCAAGTTGCTAGACTTTGTATGTTGGTGCTTTCTTTTTTGGAACCGGGTTTTTTGTTGTGGGCGATTATTTTGTTTTTGACGCCCCCAAATAATGAACCGGCGTTGAATGATGTCAGTGAATTGAATAATTGGCGCGATGCTTTGGGCTTGGTGGCGATCGCACTATTATTGGCTATTCTGTTACCAGCACCCAAGATACTGGTTCAGTGGTTGAATGTTTGAAAAAGAAGTTCGGCAACGGATTCTGTAACGGATTTATCTAAATTATGTTGAAAATATGTCTTACAAATCATTTACTTTCAATCAATTAAAAGATCGGTTTGGATTGGAACCGTCAATGAGTCCTATTTTCACCAATACCAAAATTATTCCCTTAGAACCATCAAAATGGCTATGGCGAAGCTTAGAAATTGCTTCTAAAAATGCTTTAAAAACCGGAAAAGAACGTTCCGAACGCATTATTTCTCCAATTTTATTAGAATCTATGGAAAGAAACAACAGACTATTTTCTGTATTTTCTGGCTGGCTATTTGATGTAGATATTGCTCAGGAACTTAGTGGAGAGTGCGACTTTTTGATGTCTAGCGCGCCGTTTGATTTGGAAATTCAAAGTCCATTTTTCATGCTGACAGAAGCGAAAGGTGGAGAAATAGAAACTGGTTTGTCGCAGTGTGCAGCGCAAATGCTGGCTGCTCAAATATTTAACCAACGCCAAGACAATCCTATATCAGTAATTTTTGGCTGTGTGACTACGGGCATTGTCTGGCGCTTTCTGAAGTTGACCAGCAATGATTTAATTATTGATGCTGATGTTTATTATCTTGATGATGTGCCATTGCTCCTAGGAGTTTTGCAAAAAATAGTTGATTCATACTATTAACAAAAATCTTGAAAACATTAGAGTCGATGATTTTCAGCTAAATTGTAACAATACTTTGGTAAGATGTACGGTGGCAGTTAAAGTCCAACATCTTAAATATAAAATCCGAAATCGACATGAGCCAGCATCCAGACCGCATTGCTCCTCACGGTGGCATCCTGGTCAACCGTATCGCCACACTAGACCAAAGACAAGAATTTTTCGACAAAGCAGATGCTTTGCCGCGTGTTCAGCTTTCGGATCGATCGATCTCCGATTTGCAAATGATCGCGATCGGTGCTTTTAGTCCCCTTCAAGGGTTCATGGAGGAAGCTGATTATCGATCGGTCGTTAAACAAATGCGCCTCTCCAATGGCCTTCCTTGGTCGGTTCCGATCACCCTTTCAGTAACAGAAGAAGTCGCAGCCCCGTTGACTGAAGGCACTTGGGTGCGCCTCGACTCCCCGAATGGCGAGTTTGCTGGCATACTCGAACTGACTGAAAAATATCGCTACAGTAAAGAAGAAGAGGCGATTAATGTCTATCGCACAGATGACCTCAAACATCCCGGTGTTCAAGTATTAGATAACTCCGGGCCGGTGAACCTCGCAGGCCCAGTTTGGCTGCTGGAACGGGAACTGGATCCTCGGTTTCCCCAATACCAAATTGATCCGGTGAAATCGAGAATGCTATTCGCAGAAAAAGGATGGAAAACTATAGTTGGTTTCCAAACTAGAAATCCGATCCATCGTGCTCACGAATACATTCAAAAATGTGCTTTAGAAACTGTGGATGGTTTGTTCCTGCATCCATTGGTGGGGACGACTAAGGGCGATGATATTCCGGCTGATGTGCGGATGCGTTGCTATGAGATTTTGCTGGAAAAATACTATGCGCGCGATCGCGTAATTTTGGCCATCAATCCAGCAGCAATGCGCTATGCTGGGCCACGGGAAGCGATTTTTCATGCTTTGATTCGTAAGAATTATGGTTGTACTCACTTTATTGTCGGGCGCGATCATGCGGGCGTCGGCGATTATTATGGTACTTACGATGCTCAACACATTTTTGAGGAATTTGAGCCGGGAGAATTGGGAATTGTGCCGATGAAATTTGAGCACGCTTTCTATTGCAAAGTTACGGAACAAATGGCGACGACTAAAACAAGTCCTAGCACTCCCGAACAGCGGGTACATTTGTCGGGAACTAAGGTGCGGGAAATGTTGCGGGCTGGAAAATTACCACCCCCACAGTTTTCTCGGCCCGAAGTTGCTGCTGAATTGGCGAAGGCTATGAATATTTTCAGTTACGAGATTTAAATAATCTTTAAGCTTGTTGTTGGGGACACTTACTCTTTGACAGAGGAGTGAGAAGATTGAGTAACAGCAGGACGATCGGGAATCATCAATGGGACTCAAGCGGCGGAATTTTTTGCAGCAAGCGGGCTGGGTGTTGGCGGCGCTGGGTATCAGCGAGGCTGGATGGGAACGGTTGGGCGATCGCTATTACCGGGCCCTAGCCCAGCCGACAGCAGGCAAATTGGCACTCTTGGTGGGCGTTGACAAATATCCGGGATCGGGGCTTCACGGCTGTGTCACGGATGTGGAATTGCAACGGCAACTCCTGATGTATCGGTTTGGATTTCAGCCATCAGATATTCTGACTTTGACTGACTCTCAAGCTACTAGGGAAAATATCGAGACGGCTTTTGTGACTCATTTAACTCAACAGGCTAAGCCCGGAGATGTGGTGGTTTTTCACTTCAGCGGCTGCGGTAGCCGATTGAGTTTGGATGAGTCTCCCACGGTGCTCCAAAACAGTTTGGTACCGGTGGATGATGTTGTGCCTACTTTGGACAACCGGGTGGTAAATGATATTTTAGAGGAAACGCTGCTGCTGTTGATGCGATCGCTCAAAACGGAAAATGCGATCGCAATTCTCGACACCAGCTATCATTATCCGGGCATAAATCCAGCAGGCAATTTTCAGATTCGCACCCGCCCTCGCCCCATAGTCGCGAGTCCAAGCATCGGTGAATTAGGTTTGCTCGATCGCATCAAACTTCCCACTAATCAAATTTATACCCCAACTACTGTACTAACAGCGGCCTCCCCAACTCAATTCGCCACCGAAATTCAGTGGAACGGGTTTACCGCAGGTTTATTTACCTACGCCCTGACTCAAACTCTGTGGTGGACAACTTCCCCTAGCAGTTTGCAAGTTAGTTTTAGTCGCGCCGCCAGTCAAGTCGAGCAAATCACCGGCTTAACCCAGCAACCGCAAATCCACAATGATGATTTAAAAGCGCGATCGGGGATGTTCGCAACTTCGATGCTAAATCTTCCTTCTGACGGTGCTGTGTCTGTAGTGGAAGATGGAGGCAAAACTGTGCAGTTGTGGCTGGCTGGTTTGCCACCAGAAGTTTTGGAATGCTGTGGCGGTTCTGTGTTCGGCTCAGTTTCCTCAGAGGGCGGAAGGCTGTTGCTGCTGCGACGCACCGGTCTTGCTGCTAAAGCCCAAGTTTTAGATGGGAAAATCCCAGGAAAACTGAGTGTGGGGGATTTGGTGAGAGAAGAAATTCGGGTTTTGCCACGAAATATTGGTTTGACTGTAGCTTTGGACTCTGACTTAGAACGCATCGAGCGAGTGGACGCTACTAGCGCCTTTGCGACTCTAGCTCAAGTTTCGGCGGTAGGGGGAGACCAACGGGCGGATTGTCGGTTTGGCAGAGTGCCAGAAACGACTCTAGCTCAAGCTGCTGCGGGCTATGAGCCTGGTTTGTATCAAGGTCGTTATGGTTTGTTTTCTTGGGGTGAAACGCTGATTCCGCGTACTGAGGGTGATGGAGGAGAAGCGGTGAAGGTGGCGGTACAACGATTGACTCCGCAGTTGAAAACACTGCTGGCGATGAAGTTGCTGCGGCTGACTGAAAATGAGGGTTCTTCGCGTCTGAAGGTGCGGGCGATGTTAGCAACTCTTGCACCTCAAGCCCGGACTGTGGCTGTGCGATCGCCCGTGCGAGGTGTCGGTGATGATGGATTATCATCCTTGAGGGGGGAAAGTGAGAAGTCTGGGAGTTTGGGTATATTAAGTGTGAATGCTGGGAGTCTGATTCAGTATCGATTGTATAACGATAGCGATCGCCCAGTTTACTTTATGGTATTTGGTTCGGATAGTTCTGGACGGCTGTTGGTGCTGAATTCTGATGGGGAAACCAGTGTTCCAAGGCCGATGCAACCGATCGCGCCCGGTGCAAATTTGAGTGTACCATCGGCCTTGGCGATCGGCATGGAAGTATCAAGGGCGATCGGGCTTGCGGAAACTTTGATTATATTTAGTGAGAGTCCGTTCGATCGAACTCTGACGGCGTTGCAAGGAGGAATGCAGCAAGTCAGGGATATTTTACCAATTCGAGTGTTATTAAATCCTTTAAATGTGGCACGGGCTGTGCTGGAAGATTTGAACGCGGCTAGCATGACTGGGGTGCAGAAAGTGGGGATATCGACGGATGATTTGGCTTTGGATGTGAGTGTTTGGGCAACTCTAAGTTTTGTCTATCGGGTAGTTTAGTCAGCAACGAAGGAGACGGCATTGCCGTTTCCCTAACGAAAATCACATTGTAGGGACACGGCAATGCCGTCTCCTCATCATGATAATTCGGAGACGGCAATGCCGTTTCCCTACCCAAAATCACATTGTAGGGACACGGCACTGCCGTCTCCTCATTTCCTGGGCAGCGGAGGAGACGGCAATGCCGTTTCCCTACCCCAAATAATCTTGTAGGGACACGGCACTGCCGTCTCCTAATTTCTTAATTGCCCCAAACTGCAATAATTCTTTACAATATAAAAGAGCAAATATTCCTATTAACTTAAACAACCTTCCTTAAAAAATGCCTGTAAACCAACTTTCTCCAACAACCGCCTCCACCCAAACACCAAAACTAGACTATGACATCGCCATCGTCGGCGGTGGGATTGTCGGCGCAACCTTAGCGTGCGCCCTCAAAGATTCCGGCTTAAAAATCGCCATCATCGAAACCCAAATCCCCGCAGCCGCCGCAGCCAAAAAACAAGCTTACGCAGTCACCTTGCTGTCAGGAATGATCCTAGAAAGCATCGGAGTGTGGGAACAAATCTTGCCGCAAATCACCACCTTCGAGCAAATTAGCCTCTGCGACGGTGACTATCCCGGTGTCGTCGAATTCCACCGCCCCGACTTGGGAAATACTGGCAAACTGCCCGTACCAAAAGAGGCTTTAGGTTATGTGGGCGAACATCGAGTTATGCTATCAGCTTTGCACGAATGTTTGGCAAAAAACCCGAATTTCAGTTGGATTTGTCCGGCGGAAGTAGTAGAGGTCAAATATTTAACTAATTGTGCCGAAATTGAAGTCAAACAGAACGGTGAAAGTCGGACAATTCGTACTAGATTGTTAGTTGCGGCTGACGGTTCGCGATCGCGCATTCGGACAGCAGCCAACATCAGCACTCGCGGCTGGAAATACTGGCAATCCTGCCTTGCTATAACTATTAAAGCAGAAAAACCGCACAATGATATCGCCTTCGAGCGATTTTGGCCCAGCGGCCCGATGGGAGTCTTACCATTACCAGGGAACCGTTGTCAAGTAGTTTGGACAGCACCTCACGCGGAAGCAAAAGCTTTGCAGTCAATGGATGAAACAGAGTTTTTAGCTTTGTTGGAACAGCGCACGGGCGGGCTGTTAGGGCGTTTGGAATTGGAGAGCGATCGCTTTTTGTTTCCAGTACAGTTAATGCAGAGCGATCGCTACGTGTTGCCCAGATTAGCACTGATTGGCGATGCCGCCCACTGTTGCCATCCCGTAGGTGGACAGGGCTTAAATATGGGAATTCGAGATGCAGGTGCGATCGCCCAAATCTTGCAACAAGCCCACCAAAAAGGCGAAGACATCGGCGATTTGCGAGTATTGAAACGCTATCACAATTGGCGCAAAAAAGAGAACTTAATAGTCTTAGGATTTACCGATTTTCTAGATAGATTGTTTTCCAATACTTGGCTACCAATTATCGCATTTCGGCGCTTCGGATTGTGGTGTTTGCGGACAATTCCCCCAGTCAGGTTTTTAGCATTGCGCTTAATGACCGGCTTAATGGGGAGGCCACCAGAATTAGGCGCTTAGTAAAATCAAAGAAACCGGGTTTTTTCCATCTCTTCGGCTGTCACCAAATATTCTCGCAAAAACTCGGTTTCTGGCCACCCTTGCGTAACATCAAATTCGTTAGCATCGGAATAGTAAATTAGAGTAAATGCCGTGATTGGGTTGACAGTTAACCGTTAACTGTCAACTGTCAACTGTCATTCCGGTGCAACCGGAATTGATATAAGTTCTGAATCCTTTACTTAGAACCAAACACCTCACGTACCCGATAAATTGGTTTTCCTTGAGATTCATGATAAGTCCGCATCATCACTTCTGCCAACAAACCAAAACAAAACAACTGTACCCCAGTCAACACCAAAACTACAGCCAAAATCAGCAAAGGACGATTACCAATGATTTGACCAAAACCCAATTTTAAGACTGTCAAATAAATCCCTAAAACTGCTCCCAACGTCATAGAACTCATTCCCAAAAGTCCAAAAACGTGCATCGGGCGAGTTAGGAACTTCTTCATAAAATAAATAGTCAACAAATCCATCAACACCCGAAAAGTCCGCCAAATTCCGTACTTGCTTTGACCAAAACGGCGGGCGTGGTGTCGCACCGGAAGTTCGGCAATTCTCGCCCCTTCAATAAATGCCAAAGCCGGCAAAAATCGGTGCAATTCCCCGTAGAGATTCAAGTCTGCCACCAACTCCGATCGATAAGCTTTCAAAGAACAGCCGTAGTCATGCAAAACAACGCCAGTAACGCGGCCAATTAGCCAATTAGCAATTTTAGAAGGAATCAACCGACTAACAGTATTATCTTGCCGATTTTTCCGCCATCCACTCACTAAATCGTAGCCCTCATCTAACTTTGCCAACAATAGCGGAATATCAGCCGGGTCATTTTGCAAATCGCCGTCTAGGGTAACAATAGCACGACCGCGAGCGCGATCGAAACCCGCTGACATGGCGGCAGTTTGCCCGTAATTGCGGCGCAGAATTACTGCACAAAGGTCATCGCGACTGCTAGCTAATTGTTGGAGAAGTTCAGCAGAACCGTCTTTTGAGCCATCATCGACGCAAATAATTTGATAGCTGAGTCCAGATGCTTTGATCGAAGTTGCGATCGCCTCAATCAAATGAGGTAAACTTTCCACCTCGTTGTAAACTGGCACTACCGCCGAAACGTCAAGAACAACTTCAGCCTGTTGTTCAGCCAATTTTTCCAAAAATAATGCAGCGTCCATTTCTTTCTTCAATAACAGTAGTCATTGGTCATTGGTCAGTAGTCAGTAGTCAGTAGTTAACAGTTAACAGCTAACAGTTAACGGTCAACAATTACTAGATTGATAACTTGCCACCACTTTACCACATCCTCGTAATTGCTGATAATAAATTTGACTAACTTTATCGCCATCTTCCGACAAAATATCGATACCGATACCATTGCGACCTTGTGCTTTTCCTGAACTATGAATATAACGATGATCTCCCACATATAATCCCACATGAGTTGCCTTTTGTGGCGTTCCGAAAAACACTAAATCTCCTGGTTCTAAATCACTTATACTTATAGGTTTAGTAAAAGCTTCTTGTTGATAAGCATCTCTCGGCAACCAGATACCTGTAGACAAAAAAGCAGCCTGCATTAATCCAGAACAATCATAATTTGGTGCGACAGTACCACCCCAAACATAATAATTAGATTGCTTCATAGCTTGATGAGCAAAATTAATGACTGTTGGCAATTTTGCTCTAATTTCAGCCTCAGAAAGTACATGAGGGCGATCGAGTGTTTCTGAAATATCCAGCAAGTCAACATCCCGAATATTCAGCCATCCCGGATAATCATCTTCGCACAGCCGTACCATCACAGCCGTTGTACCCCCCTGCACAAGAGGCTTTATGTCATCTCTCTCCACCTTAGCGATGGGGGGCTGGGGGGGGTTAACTACTCGCAAGTGTCGCCCAGTCGCCGCTTGAGTTGCGAGCCGATCGCACTTTGGGGAATCGTAAATATTTATGTGCGATCGCACCCGATACTCCAGAACATCCGATAATTGATCGTTAGTCATTTAATTTTTTCCAGCTTATAGTTGATAACTCATAACTCATAACTCATAACTCCTAAATCCCTGAAATCTCCTATGACATTTTTCCGCAAAGACGAAGAATTAGAAACCCTCGGCAGTAGCATTATAAACGCAGCCAAGGCAGAATTTACAGGATTAGCTCCCGATCGCATCGCCATTACCTGGATAGTTTACGATCCGCCGGTGCGAGTCAATACAGGTGGAGCCCTGAGCCCAGAAGAATATTGGAAATATCAAGCCAGAGGTTTTAGCGATCGGGCTACAGAACGAGTATATCCTGCCAGCATCGTCAAATTATTCTACCTAGTTGCCGTCTGGGAATGGGCACAAAAAGGCATGATTAAAACATCGCCAGAATTAGAACGCGCTGTCAGAGACATGATAGTTGATTCCAGCAACGATGCCACCAGTTTAGTAGTAGATGTACTAACCGGCACCACCAGCGGCCCAGAATTGCCACCAGGCCCCTTTGAAACCTGGAAACAACAACGCAATATCATCAACCGTTACTTTCAATCATTGAATTGGCTAGACTTACAAGACATTAACCTCAATCAAAAAACCTGGTGCGATGGCCCCTACGGTCGCGAACGAGCATTTCTGGGAGAATTAATGGAAAATAGAAATATGCTGACCACAAATGCCACGGCGATTTTGCTACATAGTATCATCGGTGGCGTAGCTGTTTCTGCCAAAGCATCACAAGATATGATGAGTTTAATGAAACGCAGTTTAGAACCAGCAGAATTAGAAGCAGATCCTGAAAATCAAGTTACAGGTTTTTTAGGTGGTGGATTACCACAAGAAGCGAATTTGTGGTCAAAAGCGGGGTTGACAAGTCAAGTGCGGCATGATGCGGCTTATATTGAAATACCGGGTTTACGGCCGTATTTGTTGGTTGTATTTACTGAAGGGAAAGAGAATAGCAAGAACGAACAAATTTTGCCATTTGTATCGCGGCAAGTTGTCGAAGCGATGAAAGCACTGAATTAGATCGGGACTGGTCACAAAAACTGGTTTGCAACACTGTTGTTAGAGGTAAGGAATGGTCATGAAACCGGAATATGATTTTAGTCAAGGTAAACGGGGTGCTGTTATTCCACAAACAGGCAAAACCCGCATCACAATTTATATTGATGATGATGTGCTAGAAACATTTCGAGAACGAGGTGACTCTGCTGGCAAAGGCTATCAAACTATTATGAATGAAGCTTTGCGGGAGTATCTTGAAAAAGCGAAGCCGCCCCTAGACGAAGAAACATTGCGCCGAGTCATCCAAGAGGAACTTCGCGCAGCAAAATAGTTAATTTTCGAGTCAAACATTATTTCTTTTTTCGTTGTGGTTAACCAGATTCATTGTCTGTATCAAAGCTGTACCAGCACCAAAATTATCATGGGGTTGGTAGGTGGTAAATCTTGTAAGGTTCCAAAGGAAAAAGTTGATTGCAACCAGAAGTGTGTGACTAGGTAATGTGGAATGCAACAGGCAAGATGCCTGTTGCACAAGAAATTTTCTTAATTGTGGAACGGGCATCTTGCCCGTTTATGACATTAATAAATTGGTATATTAATAATATTAATAATGTGGCAAAATGTATGAGCGTCAAAGAACTTGAAACAGCAATTATGAACTTGTCAGTTAAAGAACTATCCGAACTTAGTGCTTGGCTGATAGAGTATCGCCAACAGGTTTGGGATAGGCAAATTGAAGACGATTTGGAGGATGGGCGGTTAGATGCGCTACTTGATGAAGTTGATGCAGAGTATGAAGCGGGATTGGCTAAAGTGTTATGAAGCATCTGACTTTACCGCGTTTTTGGAACTGCTATCACCAGCTACCTCAAGAAATACAAGCCTTAGCCGATAAGAATTACGAATTACTCAAAGTCGATCCGTATCACGCTTCGCTGCATTTTAAAAAAGTTGGCAGGCGAAAGCAATTGCAATCGGTGCGGGTAGGCGATAGTTACCGAGCTCTGGGAGTTGAGAAACCTGAAGGTATTGTCTGGTTTTGGATAGGGACTCATGGGGATTATGATGCAATATTAGCTCAGAAATAAAGTCTGCGATAGACTGTCATGATAGATGTTTAAAACGATTTTTCTTATTTGGAAAATTAGGCAATAAAAGTGTTGGAAAATTTAGCCAAAATGATGTTTTCTAGACAAAAAAAATTGTTTGTATAAATAACTTCCCAGCGCTACTCTGCTTTCTAGAACTTTCTTAATCACGACTTACGCAAAACCAAAGAAACCGGGTTTTTTACCGAATTTGTGGGCTGTAACGAAGTATTTCGCAAAAACCCGGTTTCTGGCCACCGGTGCGTAAGTCCTGTAGAACTTTTTTTATCCTATCTTAGTCATTAGTAGACAAAATAAAAAGGCGACTATCAGCCGCCTTTTTTGTTGTTTCTATTCACTTAGTTTCCCCAGCGAGTGGGGACACCAATGCGCGTGAACATGAGGAAGACTGGGGACCAACTATGTTTCCATTCAATTAGTTTCCCCAGCGAGTGGGGACTTCAGCTAATTTACCACCAGCCTCGCAACCAACCAAATCCCGACTCCCCAAAATCGAACTCAGCCAATCCGTTCAGATAATCCCTCACCCTTCCTGCTTCTGACAACAGTCAACAGTCAACAGTCAACAGTCAACTGACAACTGACAACAGCCAACAGATGAATTTTTTATCAAAAAGGACGATCGCACAGTGGTAAGCTACCAAAGGCATTAAAATAGTTAAATCCGAGAAAAGTTAAGATGTCAGCATTAAATGAAGTTCCCTTGCTACTGCGGGCAGCCCGTGGCGAAACCCTAGAACGCCCGCCCGTGTGGATGATGCGCCAAGCCGGCCGCTACATGAAAGCCTATCGAGACTTACGAGAAAAATATCCCTCCTTTCGCGAACGTTCCGAAATTCCCGAAGTCGCCATCGAAGTTTCCCTTCAGCCGTGGCGCGCATTTCAACCCGACGGCGTAATTCTGTTTTCCGATATTGTGACACCTATGCCCGGATTGGGCATCGACATGGATATCGCCGAAGGTAAAGGCCCGATTATCCACTCACCCATCCGCACTCAGCAGCAAATCGACGCACTGCAACCGCTGAATCCCGAAGAAAGCTTGCCTTTCATCAAAACCATCCTGAAATCCCTGCGCGCGGAAGTTGGCAACAAATCCACTGTGCTCGGCTTTGTTGGTGCGCCCTGGACTTTGGCTGCCTATGCCGTTGAGGGCAAAGGTTCCAAGGATTATGCGATCATTAAAAATATGGCATTTTCCGATCCAACTTTACTACATCAGTTGCTATCGAAGTTTGCAGATGCGATCGCAGTTTATATGCGCTACCAAATCGACTGCGGCGCACAAGTAGTCCAAATGTTCGACTCCTGGGCGGGCCAACTTTCCCCCCAAGACTACGACACCTTCGCCCTACCTTACCAGAAACAAGTATTCGAGCAAGTCAAAAAAACCCATCCCGACACACCGCTAATTCTGTTAGTCAGCGGTAGCGGCGGCCTTCTCGAACGCATGACTACATCCGGTGCGGATATTGTCAGCGTCGATTGGACAGTTGACATGGCCGATGCGCGCCGACGTTTGGGCCCCAACATGAACGTTCAGGGAAATCTAGATCCCGGTGTGTTGTTTGGTTCGCAAGCCTTTATTCGCGATCGAATTCTTGATACAATTCGCAAAGCAGGCCCGCGCGGACACATCCTGAATTTGGGACATGGCGTATTACCTGGAACACCCGAAGACAACGTGCGTTTCTTCTTTGAAACCGCCAAACAAGCCGACAAATTGCTTGCAGTTACTGCTTGAGTCCCACAGTCCCAGAGTCCGACAGGGGTTGAAACCCCTGTCTCATAGCGAAAGTCCTCTCAAGAGGACTAAAGATTCATATTTCAGTCGGTTTTAACTCATATCTTTCACCATTCTCAAGAACAGGCAAGATGCCTGTTCCACAAAATTAAATTGTCTTGTGGGATGGGCATCCTGCCCGTACATAAAAAGCTAGTTGAGAATGGTACAAGATCTCAGTTTCAACCGACTTTTGCTATTAGCCAGGGATTGAAACCCCTGGCGGATTAAAGGAGAATCAAACAGCCCAATTCTCCCCCTTGCCCACTCCCCTTCCCCTTCTGCAAATGAACTCCAAAAAAATTTTCATAACGGGTGCAAGTGGCTGTATTGGTCACTACATGGCCGAAACCTTGATTCAACAGACAAACCACGAACTCTACCTATTAGTTCGTAATCCCGACAAACTAAAATTTGACACCAAAGCCCGCCCCGGCATCAACATATTGCAAGGAGATATGCGAGATATCGAGCAATATGCCGAACTTTTACAAACAATAGACGTAGCAATTTTGGCAGCGACTGCTTGGGGCGGAACCCAAGAAGTTTTTGATGTTAATGTCAACAAAACTTTGCGCCTGATTCAGTTACTTTCGCCACAGACTTGTCAACAAGTAATTTACTTTTCAACCGCCAGCATTCTCGGCAATGATAACAATTTGCTCAAGGAAGCTGGTAAACTTGGTACAGATTATATTCGCTCGAAATATGAGTGCATGACTCAATTATCTGAGTTGCAAAATGTACCTCCGATCACAGCACTTTACCCCACATTAGTGTTAGGAGGAGATGAAAATAAACCAGTTTCGCACCTTTCATCCGGCATTCCCCAAGTCGCAAAATGGATTGGTTTGATTCGCTGGTTGAAAGCAGACGCAAGTTTTCACTTCATCCACGGGGCTGATATTGCCACAGTCGTTAATTATTTAGTCGAACATCCGGCTGCTTCTGATGAACCGCGACATTTTGTGTTAGGAAATTCCCCGATTACCGCAAATCAAGCAGTAGAACAAGCTTGCGCTTATTTGCATAAAAATATATTTTTTCGGATTACTCTATCACCTTGGCTGGCCAATTTCTTTATTTGGCTGTTCCGAATTCAGCTTGCTGCTTGGGATAGATTTTGTATCAGTTACCGCCATTTTACCTATCAAAATTTTGTCAATCCCGAAACTATTGGATTGCCGAGTTATTGCGGCACGATTGCCGATATGTTAAAGACTAGCGGGATTCCGGGCAAAGATCTTAAAAGTTAAAGTGCCGGAATGATAGAGGAGACGGCAGTGCCGTGTCCCTACAAGATTATTTTGGGTAGGGACACGGCATTGCCGTCTCCTAATTTCGGCTAATAAAAATTCCGATGCTACGGGGATTTGATATCAGTCAACCGTCAAATAGGATAAGATATCTGCAATATGCCTTGAAAGTCGATCGCACTTTCAATTCACCAGCCCGATCGCAACTTGTTTACTGATGTGAGGTTTAACATACAATGCGAGTTCTCCTAGTTTACCCCCTGTTCCCCAAAACATTTTGGTCTTACGAGAAAATCTTAGAATTAGTCGATCGCAAAGTCCTACTACCACCGCTGGGTTTGGTAACAGTAGCAGCTATTTTACCACAAGAATGGGAATTTAAGTTAGTCGATCGCAACATCAGACAAATCACAGAAGCAGAATGGGAGTGGGCCGAACTCGTCATTCTCTCAGCCATGATTGTCCAAAAAGAAGATTTGCTAGACATCATTCGCGAAGCCAAACAGCGCGGTAAATCAGTTGCTTGCGGCGGCCCATACCCGACTTCCGTACCCGAAGAACCTCAAGCAGCGGGCATAGACTATCTGATTCTCGACGAAGGCGAAATCACCTTACCGATGTTTGTCGAAGCGGTACTGCGGGGCGAAAAAAGTGGAATGTATCGATCGGACGGCGTGAAACCCGATGTTACCACAACCCCAGTTCCCCGCTTCGATTTACTGGAACTAGACGCCTACGATTCGATGTCAATTCAATTTTCCAGAGGCTGTCCTTTCCAGTGCGAATTCTGCGACATCATCGTCCTCTACGGGCGCAAACCACGCACCAAAAACCCCCAACAATTGATCGCAGAATTAGACTGCCTTTATAACTTGGGCTGGCGGCGCGGCGTGTTCATGGTAGACGATAACTTTATCGGCAACAAACGCAGCGTCAAACTATTACTAAAAGACTTAAAAGTCTGGCAAGAAGAACACAAATTCCCCTTTACTTTCAACACCGAAGCATCCATCGATTTAGCGCAAGACGAAGAATTGATGAAAATGATGGTAGCTTGCAATTTCAATGCAGTCTTCCTAGGGATTGAAACTCCCGATGAAGAAAGCTTGCAAATGACCAAGAAATTCCAAAACACCCGCAATTCTCTAATCGAATCCGTAGAATTAATTGCGAAAACTGGTTTGCGAGTAATGGCCGGATTCATCATCGGATTCGACGGCGAAAAAGCCGGTGCCGGTCAGCGAATTGTAGACTTCGCCGAAGCAGCAGCAATTCCGAGTACAACCTTTGGAATGTTGCAAGCTTTGCCACACACTGCATTGTCGCACCGACTAGCAAAAGAAGGGCGGTTGCGCGACAAATCTGGCAATCTCAACCAGACTACTTTAATGAACTTCATTCCAACGCGGCCACTCGAAGATATCGCCCGCGAATATGTTGAGGCATTCTGCCAAGTATACGATGCTGAGAAATATTTAGACCGGACTTATCGCCATTTCTTAATGTTAGGTGCACCGACAGCCAAGATACCCGCTCAATTTCCGAGTTTGATCGAGTTGCGAGCACTATTAACTGTGGTTTGGCGACAAGGATTCAAGCGTAGCACTCGCTGGAAGTTCTGGCATCATTTGTTCAGCATTTTCAAGCGCAATCCGGCGGTTTGGGATCACTATTTAACTGTGTGTGCTCACAACGAGCATTTTCTGGAATACCGTCAAATTGTACGGGATGAAATTGAAGCTCAATTAGCTGACTTTTTGGCGAATGAGTCTCAGACAGTGTATCAACAACCTGTTGCTACTGAGGAAAAGGAAGTGCAAGTGGTTTAAGGTTGGAGAATTCAACCGCAAATAAACGCAGACAAACGCAGATGAATGTAAGATTGTCTGCGTTTATTTTGTTAGACTTAGTTTACTGACTTAGATTTTTAATAGCATGGAAACTGTAAATATCTATCAAGCTAAAACGAATCTCTCACGACTCTTGTCGCGTGTGGAAATGGGAGAAGAAATCATTATTTCCAAGGTCGGTATCCTAGTCGCGAAGTTGGTTCCGTTTCGTACTTCATCCAATCGACGAGCTAGTTTAGGGCAAGATAGAGGGAGATTTGTTTTGCCAGAGGACTTTAACGATCATCGCACAGTTTGGTATTTGCTTTGAAGGGCGAGATGCCTCCGCTAAAGACATTTACCCCACGCTGAGCAATTCATCAAGCTTGTTCTTGAGGTCCGGCGATGCGATTAGTGGTCTATAAACTTCACCTTCATAGGGCTTCCAAACATATCCCAGACTGAACGCTCGAAAAACCGAAGATGATCCAGTTGCTTGCCAAACAGCTTCAGCTAAAACCAAGCCTGGAAAAACCAAGGCTGATTCTTCAATCAATTCGCTATAGGTTCTAAATTCGTCTACTTCCATACCAACTAAAGCATACCGAAACGGTGGAGCAAACCGCAAACTTTGATACAAAAAGATACCTATTTCTGTCATCAAATAAGCACTTTCTGGAGTATCAATCCCAATCTCACTGATGCCACTTGGACAAACTCTACACCACCAATTTTCTTCTATATCCTGAAAACTTTCTGCCCGACATTGGGAATGTGTACCGTTTGAAATCACCCAGGAAATTTGATTGAAATATTGAGCAAATTGCTCTGCTTCAGATTGATTTGTCCCACATTCAGCCGATAAGCTAAACACCCATGCCATTGCTGTTCTCCCGTTGACTAAATTAAACTATCAAACTTTCTCCCATTCCTTCTGTGTCTGGGCCAGGGCTGCTTCATATTTCTCTAAAAGCATTGTAGCGCTTGGCAAAATACTGACATGAGTTGGACTGTCTTGTATAGCTTCAATATCTCCGACGATCTTGCTGTCGTCAATCTGCCAAAGAGGATCTTTTCCTGTGCCGCCAAATTTTGGGGGTTTGCGGAATGGTGGCAAGCCTTCGATAGAGAGGGATACGGACATTCCTTTTGTGTTTCTTATGGCTACAGTGACAGACTCCTCTGAAGACTTGCGCTCTGTTTCCAAGCGTAAATAACCTTGTTCATCCAACCATTCTTTGGGTACTTGCTCAACATCAATATCAATAGCGGGTCTGACTCCTAGTAGCCTCGCGTTGCGTCCGATTTTGGGTTTACCGTTTTCTTCTGCCATGCCTCGATAATAGAGTCTTGCCATTAGTCTTTTATTAGCCCAACACGATCGCCATACTAATCATAAGATAATTGGTGCATTACTTTTATGCGATCGGTCATCAGAAACAACAAAGGGCGATCGCACTCCGTACAATCATCGCACTGTTTGGTATTTGGTGCGAAGGGCGATCGCTCTTTCATTTTAGGCGATCGGTCAAGATACTGGCAAAGGTGAACAGCTTTGAGATAAACTAGAATTGCTCGAAGTTTCTGGAGTCTGATATGGAAACAACGTTAAATATTGAATATCTTACGAACAAAAACGGAGATGTAAGCGCTGTGGTGATTCCTATTGAGCTATGGCGACAACTACTACCTAATGAAGAAGTTTCGGCAGATCAACTTGCGGTCGCGGTAGAAGATTATTGCATGAACAAAGCAATGGATGAAGCTGTTAATACTCCCTTGCTAGAACGATCGGAAGCCTTAGCTTATCTAGAGGAATAATCTTGGAAGTTCAATACCGTCAGGCTTTTCTAAAAGACTTGAAACAACTGAAGAGTTCGACATCATACCAACGCATCTACGATCTGGCTTTTACAACACTAGAATCAATCAATACCTTAGAGGAGATTTCTGACATTAAAGCGATGAGAGGTTACGCTGGTCGCTATCGTATCCGGATCGGCGATTACCGTATTGGAATAGAGGTTAATGAAGATGTTATAGAAGTGATGCGTGTTCTACACCGCCCTTGAATTTTATCATTATTTTCCCTAAGTATTTGAAATCTTGATTCGTCAAGGAGAAATGCGATCGCCTTTTGTGCGTTATGGGCGATCGCCCTCCGTGCAATCAGCGCACTTTGAAATTGTCGAAATGGATAAGATTGTGAGTGGAAAAAGAGGTGGGGTGACACCAGCGTCAACCCAACATACAAGTAAGGGCGATCGGACTTTACCTGGTTAAATTCTGCACTCTGCTAGGTAGTCTGCGAGTGAGGGGAGCAACCTATCATTCCATATCCAGAAAGTTCTTCGATAGCAGAGCACTGGGAAGTGACCGATTGGCGCATTCAGGCTAAAGTGTATCTCCTTATATGCTGATATCCAGGAACCATCAGGCAGTTTCCAACCTACTTGGTCGCCAAACTTTTCCCATGCTTCAGAGTTATACTTGCCTGGTTGTCCACCGCAATCTAGATAAATATCTCTCTGCTTACTGAAACCAAATCGCTCTCCACTATGGTTTATCCATAGCTGATTTAACCTTCTTAGAGTCTCGCACGGTATTAGTTGAATCTTATCATAGCCCAATCGGAAGAGTTTATCGTGACCAGCAGCATGATTTATCAGTGTTAAAGTCTCTCGATCAGCCTTCTCCCATTGTCTTTGCCTAAGAAAACTTTCTAGCTTGTCATAGCTAGAAAGAAGGTTTGATGGTTGAACATCAGAATTATCTCTCGGAATCTCGTTTGTCGTTTTCTTGTCACCATTAGAATGCTGAGGATCTTGAGTAATACTGTTCGCAGACCGCAGTAAAGTAGATGGTTGTAGTTTAGCTGATGGCTGAGTAGATGGGGGTTTTGATCGTGGATCTTGTCCGCTATTACTAATTATTCCTGGTTTATAGTTATCGTTAAAGAGTTTGTCGATTATTTTGATAAAAATAGCACCAGAAAACATCAATATGATGAATTCTCGGCGATTAATACCTTGATATATTACTCGGAGAAAAAAATTGCTCCTCTAAAGTCCTGATTGCCTCCTTGAATCAAAACCCCCACTTGTTTTGCAACTTCACCCATATTGATGATAATACTGGACTGACGCTGAACAGCATCATCAGCAAGAATTTTAATGTCTCTCTGTAAGTCTGGATCGTCTTTTGCGGCTTCTTCAACCTTACTAATCAGCACATCAATTCCGAATTTTTTTGGGTGCTGTTGCACCAGTTCAAGTTGCTGAGCCACTTTTTCAATAGCAGTTGCTGTCGCTGGATCTTTTCTCCTCAGTGAATTCAGGAAGTTGCGGATCAAGTTCCATGTATTTTCACTCAGTATATCACCTGTTTTTTCAAAAGCCTTTGTAGCAACTATCACGGCAATTGCTCCCATTGAAAGGCTGGCTGGATCCGGCATTATTCAGTTCTCCTATCTTTAACATTACTGTTTGCGTAACTAACGTCAGCACTCTAAAATGAATCACTTTCCTAATTATGAGCCACTTCAGATTTTCTGACAGCGATCAATGTAGTTAAAATGTCGGAGATACACCCAAGGTAATAATCATTACCTGCATTACACTTTTCTATTATTCCTGAGAAATCAAAATTTTGTCTGGTCAAAATGATCGATTTTGTTGGCAGTTTTGTTAGCTACTCCAACACGCCTCGCGTCAAAAATGTTGGCAAATGCCAGAAAATGTTGGCAAATGTTAGTTATAATACGAAAAATCACAACATCCACGATGCTGCATGAATCTTAAGGAAGTGTTACAAATGGCTGACGAGATGGTCTTTGCCAAAACTGGTCAGCACCTCGATAACTTACAAGAGGCGATTCTGCGAGGAACTATGCAAGGTGAGAAATACACCAAAATTGCCGAGGAGATTCACTGTAACGAGAGTTATGTTAGGCAAGTTGGTTCGCAATTATGGCAGATACTTTCAGAAGAGTTGGGGGAAGATGTTAGTAAAACTAATTTTCGAGCATCAATGGAGAGGTTCCAAGTCTCGATAGTTTCACATTTGGAACAGCATCACAACCAAATTGGTAGTTTTAACATCTGTGGAGAAACTTTACACTCACTTGATATACCAAACTCACACTCACCAAATCAAGAAACAACTAACCCAGAACAAACTAAAACTCTACATCAAGATTTAAGCGAAATGCCGGAGTTGGGTAATTTCTTCGATCGCACTTCCTCTCTCCAAACCCTCACAACCTGGATTCTACAACAAAACTGCCACCTCATCGCCCTCACCGGCATCAGCGGTATCGGCAAAACATCCTTAGCAGTGCAACTCGTACAACAAATTAAAGAAGAGTTTGAGTACGTTATTTGGTGCAGCATAGACGCATCGCACACCGTAGATGAATTTGAACATAAACTAATACAGTTTTTCTCCGAGTCAGAAAAGCTAGATTCCCCTGCAACTAACCAGAAACGCTTACCTCTAATTAAATATTTACAAAAATATCGCTGTTTAATCATCTTAGATGACGTTCACAACCTTTTCTCTAGCGGCGAATTGGCAGGAAAATATAAACCAGAATGCGAAGAATATCGCTCCCTATTCAAACAGATAGAAAAATTATCCCATCAAAGTTGCTTTCTGCTAATCGGTTGGGAACAACCGAGAGAAGTGACTCAATTTAAAAATCAAAATACTCCCATTCGTACCTTACAACTCAAAGGTTTAGACATCGCAGCCGGACGGGAAATCCTGAGAGATTGTGGGTTAGAAGCAACCGAAAACAGTCAAGCACTCATTCACCGCTATGAAGGCAATCCCCTATGGTTAAAAAGCGTGGCGAATCTGATTGAAGAGTTGGGAATCGGCGTGACAGAATTATTACTAGATGATACCATATTGTTGCCGGAAGATTTGAAAGATGTTTTACAGCAGCAGTACGATCGCACTTCCGAACTAGAAAAACAAGTTATGTCATTGTTGGCTAGGGAAAATCAGCCAGTCAACCTAGCAAAATTGCTAGAAAAAGCACAAATATCATCATCAGATTTGCTCAACGCATTGCAATCTTTATCGCGGCGCTGCTTGATCGAAAAAGAAGGAAGTCTTTACACTTTGTCACCTATATTGAAGCAGTATATCAAAGGGTTGTAACTAAAATCTAAAATCGGACTATCGCCTTGTGCTATCATAGAATACAAAACTTACAGATATTCGGATTGAGATGTTGTATAACCTGGAATTATGCCAACTATTTTACGAGTAGGCCCTTACCGACTTTACTTTTACAGCCATGAACCGAATGAACCACCTCATGTTCACATTGACCGAGACAAATCATCGGTTAAATTTTGGCTGGAACCAGTCAGTTTGGCAAACAACCTTGGGTTTAATGCTAAAGAACTTCGGAAAATACAGTCGGTAGTACAAGAAAATCAACAAACTTTATTGGAGGCTTGGTATGGGTATTTTGGCGATTCGAGCGGACGAGAGAGTTAGGGACATTCATTTTACAGAAGAAACAATTAGCGTTGATTTGATGGATGGACGAATCATTACCGTGCCTTTAATTTGGTATCCAAGATTGTTTAATGCAACTCCCGATCAAAGGACAAAATGGGAAGTATGTGGAGGAGGTTATGGCATTCACTGGGAAGAAATCGATGAAGACCTCAGTACAGAAGGAATGCTGCGAGGCGCACCTGCTCCGAAGCCTTCTGCTTGACAATTTACGATTTAATAGATATCAAAAAACGCAGATGATTACAAATCATCTGCGTTCATATGCGGTTTAATTAAATCCTTTCAAACTCAAGCCACAACCTGATCTAAAGGCCGCACTTCAGCGAGTAATTTGTGCAAAGCCTCGCCTTCCACCACCTCGGTTTCTAACAGCTTCTGCGTGATTGTTTCCAACAATTCCCGATTGGCTTTCAGAATATCCAAAGCTTGCTGGTGGGCAGTTTCGACAATTTCTTTGACTTCTTTGTCGATCGCCTCAGCAGTCTGAGCACTCACCGCACGGCGCGCATTTCCCATACCATCGCCGAGGAACGATTGTTGAGCGCGATCGTACGCCAGAGGCCCCAACACCTTACTCATCCCGTAAGTTGTCACCATTCTCTCTGCTAAATCAGTTGCCCTTTGCAAGTCATTGGAAGCGCCGGTAGTGATGCTACCAAACACGACTTCCTCAGCCGATCGCCCACCCAACAGTGTAGCAATCTGACCGCGCAATTCCGATTCATCCAACAAGAAACGGTCTTCAGTCGGTAATTGCAACGTGTAACCCAATGCAGCCATACCACGCGGGACGATCGAGATTTTCGCCACTTCGCCACCGCCAGTCATCAGAGCACCAACCATCGCGTGCCCGACTTCGTGGTAAGCCACAATCTTTTTCTCCTTTTCGTTGAGCACCCGGCTTTTCTTTTCCAAGCCGGCTACAACGCGCTCAAACGCCTCATAGAAGTCTTCCTGTGCCACAGTGAGGCGCTTGTTACGAGCCGCCAACAAGGCAGCTTCATTGACCAAATTTGCCAAGTCTGCGCCCGAAAAACCGGGGGTACGAGTGGCGACGGCCTTCAAGTCAATATCTGGGCCCAACTTCACTTTTTGAGAGTGAATGTTCAAAATTGCTTCGCGGCCAGATAAGTCAGGGCGATCGACTAAAACTTGGCGATCGAAACGGCCTGGGCGCAACAAAGCAGCATCCAAAGTTTCCGGGCGGTTAGTTGCAGCCAGCACAATTACTGTAGTATTACCTACTGCAAAACCATCCATTTCAGTTAATAGTTGATTGAGAGTTTGTTCGCGTTCGTCATTGCCGCCAAATGCAGAGTTAGTGCTACGAGATTTACCGATCGCATCCAATTCATCAATGAAAATAATACAAGGAGCCTGTTTCTTAGCCTGCTCAAATAAATCTCGGACTCTCGCAGAACCAACACCTACAAACAGTTCTACAAACTCCGAACCGGAGATGCTAAAAAATGGTACACCAGCTTCGCCAGCCACTGCTTTTGCTAACAGAGTTTTGCCAGTTCCCGGCGGCCCGACTAACAGCACGCCCTTTGGAATTCGTGCGCCAATTGCCGTAAATCTGTCTGGAGTTTTCAGGAACTCAACAACTTCCACCAACTCAGTTTTAGCTTCTTCTACTCCAGCGACATCAGCAAAAGTAATTTTCGCCGATTCTCCTTCCACGTAGACCTTAGCTTTGCTTTTGCCGATCGAGAGTGCACCCTGTGGCCCGCCACCCTGTCTGTTCATGAAAAATTGAAATATTGCCACAAAAATCAGTGGCGGAACCACCCAGCTTAAAACACTGCCGATCCAGCCATTCTTAGAAGGGGGAGTTGCCGCAAATTCAACGCCTTTTTCTTGTAAAAGTTTAGGCAGTTCCAGGTCAAAAATCGGGGTAGTTGACAGCACTTGACCGGGTTGATCGCCTTCGCCTTTGAGTTGGTAGCGAATTTCATTTTGACCTACCGAAGCTCTGACTACACTTTGTTCTTGGACTTGATGGACGAACAAACTGTAAGGCACTTGGGGAATTTGGGGGCCAAACAGATTAGGCAAAAAGATGTTTGCCAGTAGAAACAAGCCTGATAGCAATAACAAGACATTGCTAATTTGGCGAAAACGAGGCGGTTGGGGTTGGTCTTTAATCGCCATTGATAACTGTCATCCTTTTAGTTAAATTTGTTTTATTCATCTATTTTGCCACCAAAAGTGCGCGGAGTGTTAAGCGGATTTCCTCACTTTGTTAGTCGGTTAACCGGGCTGCACTGATTTGGGATTGAAAAACGTTTCCGAAGGGTAGGACACGAAGGAATAGAAGAAGAGAAGAGCGTTATAGTTATGAATTATTGGTTAATAAGAAATGAGGAGACGGCAGTGCCGTTTCCCTACAATATTATTTTGGGTAGGGAGACGGCATTGCCGTCTCCTCTATCATTCCGGTCCTTCGCGCTCTTTGTGTCTTCGCGGTTCGATATTCCCTAAGTCAAAAGTAACAAACCCGCGATTTGAGAAGTTTCTGAATAGTAGAATTATCGCTAACCGCCCGACACATTCTTAGCAAACTCTTCGCGTCCCAATACCAAATTAGCTGGAACACCGTTAGGGAAACTTTGCGCGATTAAAGCTTGCAACTTTTCAACTCGATTTCCAGGGTTCGGGTGAGAGTTCAAAAACTCCGGCGATCCCCCGCCCTTCCTAGCAGAACCGAGAATTTGCATTACTTCCACAATACCTTGAGGATTGTAACCCGCCTCGGTCATGAACCGAAAACCGAGCCGATCGCTCTCAAGTTCATCCGATCTACCGTAACGCAAACTCACCACTTGATTGACCGCCTGAGCAATTACAGCAGCTTGTTGACCTCCCCCGCGATCGTCGCTGGCAGCCACCCCCACAGCCGTTACCAAAGACCTACCCAACTGCTGTTTTGCTAAGTGTTCCGCACCGTGACGCCCCACAACGTGACCAGCCTCGTGCCCCAGTACAGCGGCCAATTGAGCCTCGGAATTCAGCCGCCGCAGCAGCCCTGCGGTAATGAAAACTTGTCCTCCTGGTAGCGCAAAAGCATTGACTGTTTCGGCGTCTCGCAGCAGGTGGAATTCAAACGGATAAGGCGCTTGTTTCGCCGTTGAACCGTTGACAACTCGTTCTCCTACTTGATCGACATATTGTTGAATTGTCTGGCCCGGATAAAGCCCGCCGTACTTGCCCGCCACTTGCGATCGCGATTGCAATCCCAAAGATATCTCTTGCTGGGGAGAAAGCTGCACCCGCTGTTTCTCTCCTGTCACCGGATTTTGTACGTCGCTGGTAAAATAGGTGATTGCTCCAAAAAATGCCATTAACAGCCCGATCGCAGCTCGGAATAAAAATTTGTTCACAGTTGTTTACCTATAAAGTTTAGCAATGAGAATACTATCGTGACAGATCCCTTCACATCTGTCTGAAGTATCAAATAACCAATTCCCCATTCCCAAATCCCCATTCCCAATTCCCCATTCCCAATTCCCAATGTTTCAAACTACTCGCCGCCGTCTCGCTATTTGGTACACTGCTGTTACTGCCGTGTTGTTACTTGTATTCGCGACTGGTTTTTATTTCTATGTTCGTAATACTTTAATCGATCGCATTGACGACACTCTTAATCACGTTGTCGAAGTAGTTGAGAGAACTCTGGTTATTGAACCATTAACTTCCCCTACTACCGGAGATAAAACTAAGTCACAAGTTAATATTCAAGCGAGTTTTCGAGACAGTACAGATGCAGTGGAAGATGACCATATTGATTTAGAATGGTTTAGTCCTACGGGCAAATTACTTTGGTCTACTTTGTCGGAACCGCTGAATATTCGGATTCACGCTAACCGCACGGGGGAAACGGTTTGGGTAGTTAATAATAAGTTGCAATCTGAAAACTATTCTCTTAGACAAGTGACGCAGCGAGTGGAAATTGGCCGCCAAGTTTTGGGCTATTTGCGAGTCAGCCATCCTTGGTTTGAAGTGACAAAACCGATTCGCCAATTAATTCTAGATTTGATTTTGGGTGCGGGTTTGACGCTGATTTGTGTGGCGGCTATTGGCTGGCTGTTGTCTGGATTGGCGATGAAACCTGTTCGGGAATCATATGGGCGTCTTAAACAGTTTACTGCCGATGCTTCCCATGAACTCAGAAATCCGATCGCCACTATTCAAACTAATGTCCAAGTAGCTTTGGCGGAACCGGATATTGACCCGCAGCAACACCAACAGCTACAAGTGATTGAACGCCTGACACGGCGTTTGGGACGCTTGGTTGACGATTTGCTGTTTTTAGCGAGACAAGATAGTGGAATCGTGCAGCAGCAGTGGGTTGATGTGCCTCTCGATGCTTTGCTGATTGAGGTGATTGAAGAACAACTGGCGATCGCCACTACCCAAAATCTGTCTCTTTCTTTGGAAATAGTCGATTTACCTAACACTGAAAACAACTTTACAGTATTGGGAGACTGGGATCAACTAGCCCGACTTTTTACCAATCTCGTCAGCAATTGTGTCCAGTACACGCGATCGGGCGGCAAAATTCAAGTAGAATTGCAGCTTGTAGCTAAAAGCAAAAGAACTGCGTCGATGTTCAATCCAGCACTACAAGTAAAAATAACAGACACCGGCATTGGCATTTCCCCAGAAGCATTACCCCATATATTCGATCGATTCTACCGCGTCGATCCCGCCCGCACCCACCACAGCGCCGCCGGTTCCGGTTTGGGATTAGCCATCGCCAAAGCCATTGTCGAAAATCACCGAGGCCAAATCCACATAGAAAGCCAACTCTCTGAAGGCACCGCCATTACCGTTATCCTTCCCGCCCACAAATCAGAAACATCTCGCCCCTAAAACTTCTCCTCTTCCCGTCTTCCTCTGCGCCCTCTGCGCCCTCTGCGGTTAAAAAAAATCTACTCCTCAAATATAGATTCAGCATTAAAATTTAACACCTTTTGGGCAAGCAGGATTCGCACCCCACAACAGTTTGAGAAAATTCGATAGTATAAATTAGATACGCGACAGCTTAACATTAGTTGGAAAACCTCGATCGAACTCGTGAGGAGTTATTTATGTTTCACCACAATCTACCGTTCAAAAAAATCAGCTTACTAACAACAGCCAGCATAGGTTTGCTAGTTAGTCTCGCCACCATTTCCCTTGCCGGTGGGCCACCACCCCAAGGAAAACCAGTTTCCCAACCCCAAGGAAAACCAGTTTCCCAACCTGCGACTACTCCCCCAGCTAATGGTAAGCCCGTCAGCGCACCGACTCCTGTGGCACCGACTCCTACTACACCCCAAGATGCGCCGCCCCGATTTCCGCTTCCCGGTGCGAGAGTCACGCCCGTAGACGGTATGGTGACAATCAAACTGGTAAATACCACCAATGCTGTGATCAATTATCAAGTAGTTGGGATGAGTCAATCGCGCACTCTGGGCGAACAATCAGAAATTTCGATCAAAAACTTGAAAACCCCAATCACCCTCACTTACCAGCGCCCAGACGGGGGATTGCTGCTAGTTCGGGCTCAAGCAACTGCTACTGCGGGAATGTTGCAAATCAGTTTTGGCGCAACAACTGACTTGGGCGCTGATACCAAATCCCTGGAAGTTCAGGAAGATGGGAAAGTGTTTTTGAATTAGTCATTAGTCATTAGTCATTGGTCATTGGTCATTGGTCATTAGTCATTAGTTATTAGTTATTGGTTATTGGTTATTAGTTAGCTCTTGACAATAACTAATAACTAATATCAAATTCGCCTGATTTCTTTAGTAAAACAGGAGACGGTAATGCCCAATGCCCAATGCCCAGTTAATCACCTAGTAACAAAGGGGGCAACTGAGTGAACGGTAAATCCTCATTAACTGCATCAATTTCTGCCTGTTCTCTCTCATTAATTTGACCGATATAAGACTTGAGAATTTGCGCGAGACGGTTGTTATAAAATCGGTGTAAACTATAATTTGGCGTAGCTGGAAAGCCGCGCCGTTTTTTGTGCCGCCCGCCCGCACCGGGATCGAAGGTTTGGATGCCCCGCTCGATCGCCCATTCGATCGGTGTATAGTAACAAGCATCGAAGTGCAAGCAGTCAATTTCCTGTAAACTGCCCCAATAACGTCCGTACATTCGATCGCCCTTATACAGACAAAAAGACATTCCCATCGGCTGTCTGTCATCTTCCTTATCGTAGGCGGCGACAAACAAAACCCGATCGCGATAATTGTCATGCAACTGTTCAAAAAATCGCTTAGTCAAATACTTGCTTCCCCACCAGCCAAACTTGTCGCAAGTATTCTCATAAAAAGCATACATTTGCCCAAACATCGCTTGGGGAATTTCATCACCAGTCAAAGTTTTTACTAACAAACCTGCTGTTTCCACAGCCTTGCGTTCGCGCTTGATATTGCGGCGCTGGTTGGCATTAAACGTGCCTAGATAGTTGTCAAAATTTTGATGGCTTTGATTTTGCCAAATATAACTGTGGTGCAGCCAAGCGCTAAAACCGTGACGTTCCATGCGATCGCGCCAGACTGGATCGACGTATAGGAAATTGCAACCAGAGATATTGTGGCGATCGCAAAAATGGTCGATCGCACTTACCATTATGCCAGTTAACTCATCCTCATCTTCCCCATCAGCAATCAAAAACCGATAGCCTTCAGCCGGAGTAAACGGCGTCATTCCCATCAATTTCGGATAGTATTCAATACCCAAACGTTGAGCTAAATCAGCCCATTGATTATCGAATACAAATTCGCCGTAACTGTGACTTTTGACATAAAGCGGTGCACAAGCAATCAACTGTTTGTCTCGCCAGACTGTCAAGTGATGTGGTAGCCAACCGTTTTTACCTGTCGCGCTACCGGAAGTTTCGAGATTATTCAGCCAATCCCATTCGAGAAATGGCGTTTTGAGCGGCATTGCCAAGGCATCCCATGATGATTGCGGGATGTCAGCTAGTTTGCTAATCCAGGCTACAGAATATTGAGGCTTGGTCTGTTTCAGCATAGGGAGATTTGAGCGTAGAGCGATCGAACTTCATTTAACTTAATACAATTTCCCCTGTTCCACACTCCTGTCACAAATCGAATGTAGGGGCGGTGCCCCCGTGCCCGCCCTCTAGGGTTCGATCAACCCGATAATGCAAAAACACCTCACCCCCCACCTGTTTGACCGCCAAAAGCTCCAATTTCGGCGCTAAATCGGCTAAAAAACCCTTTCCCTCCACAGGTGTGGGCGCATCCTCGCCACCCAAAATTAACGGGCACACCGTCAGCCAAAGCTCGTCTATCAAGCCCGCAGCGAGCACAGACGCGACGAGTTTTCCCCCGCCCAAAATTGCCAAACGTTTGATACCGAGGGCTTCTAGCTGTTGAAACGCATCAATCCAATCAATTTCTCCTGCTATGGTTTTGGTTGTTAAAGTGCGATCGAATTTACAGTCTTGCGTCGGAGATGGAGACGGCAATGCCGTGTCCCTACAGTCTTTCATCGGGTAGGGAAACGGCATTGCCGTGTCCTCATCTTTCATCGGGCAAGGAGACGGCAGTGCCGTGTCCCTACAGTCTCTCATCCGGTAGGGAAACGGCATTGCCGTCTCCTCTTGTGCCGTCTCCTCTTCTTGCCCAGTTAGCAGCCAGCGCGGAACCGGTTGCTGGAAAAATCGCAATTTCGGGTCAAATTGGCGCGATCGCGAACAGACAATTTGCACCGGTTGTGGGGGCTTTCCTTGCAGTTTCCTTTGTTCCATCAAATCCGGCGAAATCACTCTCATAGTGGTTCCATAGGCGCGTAAAGTGCCGTTTCCGAACAGAACTGCATCACTGGCGGCGACTTGTTGTTCGAGGTGGGATTTGTCGTTAGCTGAACCGAATCTGGCGGCGGTGAGGGCGGTATCTGTAATTTTGCCATCGGCACTCATGGCGAGTATTACTGTTGTGTGAATCATTCAATTTGACTAAATTTAATATTTATGCTACAGTTATCTGAAATTAATCACAATTAAAGCTCAGCTATAAATGTATGGAAGCTGTAATTGAAAGCATTGTAGATAAGCTGCGTTATTTAGCTAAACCGCAGCTAGAAGTTGTTCTTAATTTTGTTGATTTTCTAACTTGGCAGTCAGGGTCTGGCTTGTCATCAAAGGCAAGGGATTCTGAGGCAGAAATGGGCGATCGCGAGTTTGAAATACTTTTAGATGAACTGGCCGATGATTTTATTAAAAGTCTGGGAGGTAATGTTCCCGTGCTATCAGATTTTGCCATAAGTCGTGAAAGCATCTACGAGGAGCATCCTTAGCAATGTTATGCCTTGTAGATACGAATATTTTACTTCGGTTTGCCGATCGCTCTCATCATTATATATCCTGTAATCTTAGTAATTAATTGATGAGTGGAATTAATCGCCAAATCACTCTTGACAGCAAGCACATTGCTAAACATTTGCCAGACACGCCACAAATGAGAAGATTACTTAATAAAGGACGTGCTGCTCATGTTTTTAACAATGAGGCTACTATGAATCAGGTAGCTCAAGCTATCATAGAAGATGGAGAATTTACAGGTACAATTCGTGGCTACGATCGTTATGGTATGTTCTTTGTTGAATCAATTGGTTATAGAGTTGACCCGGATGGTAGCCATCTTTCACTTTATTATGGGGAGATAAAAGTTGATGCTGAAAACCGATACCACGTTACCCCTCGAAGTCGATTTAGTCAAGAATAATTGGGAGTTTACCGAGGTATGGATCGATCCAAATCTTTCACCTCCTTATCTGCTTTTGTTACTCAGTGATGTTGAGGGGAATTGTCGCATCTACGATCCGGCTGAGGGTTATAAAGTTGTGTTTTCTAGTCAGAGTTATGATGAGGCACAGTATTGGCTTTTAGAGGATGAGTATGAACCTATGGAAGGGCGGCTGAGAGTGTCAGAGTTAGTTTGAATAATTGATGGTGAAAGGCGATCGCCCATCCACCAAAAAATGCGATCGCCCCCATCCACAAAAAACCCGATCGCCCATCCACCCAAAAACCCGATGGGCCCCAGAAACCGGGTTTTTACCGAAATACTTCGGTACAACCCACAGATTCGGGCAAAAACCCGGTTTCTTTGCTGGGTGGCGGGTGGCCCCAGAAACCGGGTTTTTAGCACAATACCTCGTTACAACCCACAGATTCGGACAAAAACCCGGTTTCTTGGATCGGTGGGTGGCCCAGAAACCGGGTTTTTACCGAAATACTTCGTTACAACCCACAGATTCGGGCAAAAACCCGGTTTCTTGGATTATCGCCCGCCACTAACTCCCTCCAATCGCAGGAAATGCACCCGGCCCGATCGATCCCCCGCTACAACACTCACCCCATCAGGCAAGATTGCACAGCAATTGAAGCTAGAATCTCCGCTGAAACTAGCAATCTCTTTGCCGTTAAGCAAATCCCAGATTTTTAGGGTGTTATCCCTTGAAGCGGAAATCGCGGTTTTACCGTTTGGTGCGATCGCCACTGCTTCTACCACGCTAGTATGACCGGTGAGGGTTAATAGTTCGGTGCCGCTTTCTGT
>JAYTZD010000077.1:0-4330 GCA_043742065.1 Oscillatoriales bacterium | reverse complement strand
AATTCCGGCACAGCCAAAACCAGGACTGCTCAATGTCCTGATCGAAATTACTGCCGGTAGCAAAAACAAATACGAGTTTGATAAAGAGTTACAAGCCTTTGCGCTCGATCGCGTGCTTTCTTCCTCAGTGCAATATCCGTGCGACTACGGCTTCATCCCCAACACCCTAGCCGATGATGGCGACCCCCTCGACGGCATGGTGATGATGGATGAGCCCACATTTCCAGGGTGCGTGATTCTGGCCCGTCCGATCGGAATGTTAGAAATGATCGATGGAGGCGACAGAGACGAGAAACTGTTGTGTGTTCCCGACAAAGACCCACGCTACGCCCATTATAAGTCCCTCAAAGACGTAGCACCCCACCGCTTGGATGAAATAGCCGAATTTTTCAGATCCTACAAAAATTTGGAGAAAAAAGTCACGGAAATTCTGGGGTGGCAAGATGTAGATAAAGTAATGGCATTAGTGGAACAGTGCATCGCAGCCGATCGCAAATAAATCACTAGCCAGCATTCTAGAACTGTAACTAGGATCACATACTCCCACACCAAATCTGATTATGGTGTGGGTAAATTCCAAATTAAGGATATATTAGATTTTAATTGAGGTGCTTCGACTGTTTCCCTCTCAAACATTTTATAGTGTTGAGGAAAATTTTTAACCTCACTGCCCGAAGGCTGAATAATTTGTTTTACTTCTAAAATTAAAAATAAGTTCTCAACTCCCAAGTTCCTGCGCGTAAAGCTAAAAAAGATGCCTGATTCCTCACAGTCCGCAGCCATTCCACAGCCTTCTGATGACAAAGCCACTAAGGAAACTAGCCCTTTGACCGAGTTTGTCGTTCAGTTTTGGGGCGTGCGAGGCAGCATAGCTACTCCCGGTAGCAAAACAATTCGCTACGGAGGTAATACCTCTTGCGTAGAAATGCGATTGGGCAAAAAACGCCTAATCTTTGATGGTGGCACCGGTCTGCGAGTCCTTGGTCTCAATTTGCTGCGGCAGATGCCAGTCGAAGCCCATATGTTATTCAGCCACACTCACTGGGATCACATTCAAGGATTTCCGTTTTTTACTCCGGCTTTTATCCCAGGGAACTGCTTTCACATTTACGGTGCGATCGCCCCCGATGGTACTACGATCAAACAGCGTCTTTCCGACCAAATGCACCACCCCAATTTTCCAGTACCGATTCAGGTGATGCAGTCAGACCTCAAATTTAACGATTTGACTCCGGGGGATGTTGTCGAACTCGACGATGTGAAAATCGAAACCGCCTTGCTGAATCATCCCAATACCGCGATCGGATATCGAGTCACCTGGCAAGGACATACTGCTGTCTACTGCACCGATACAGAACACTTTCCCGATCGCTTGGATGACAACATAGTACACCTAGCTCGCGATGCAGATGTGTTGATTTACGATGCGAATTACACCAACGAAGAATATCATGACTTCAAGTCGCCGAAAGTTGGCTGGGGACACTCCACCTGGCAAGCAGGAGTAGAAGTAGCAAAAGCTGCTGGAGTCAAAAAGATTGTGATGTTTCACCATGATCCTGGTCATGACGACAATTTTCTCGATCAAATAGAAGCAGACGTGCAGGCAGCTTTCGCCAATAGCTGCTTGGCACGGGAAGGGATGAGCATAGCAGTGATTTAGGAAAAAATCAATTTAGCATGATGAAACAGGCAAAACCCCGCAAGCGTCGCAGAGTAAGCTGGCGGGGAATTTATTCAACTTTGCTACTGTTGATAATTGTCTGCTGTAGCGGCGGATGGTTTGCAGCTCAGACCGCCTATTCTCACAGTCGCGGACTACTTGCTCAAGTATCTGCGATCGAAGATACTGCTACAGTCGATCGCATTCCCGATCGCTACCAACTCGGACAACAACTCTACCTCGAAAACTGCGCCACCTGTCACATCGGTTTACCACCGCAAGTCTTACCAACAGAAACATGGCGCAGATTGCTGCAAGATCCCCAACATTACGGACAAACCCTCAAACTCCTAGTAGATCCACCGCGCCTGCTAGTCTGGAACTACCTACAAACTTTTTCTCGTCCCCAAACGAAAGAGGAAGAACTAGCCTATCGAGTCGCGAGTTCTCGCTATTTCAAAGCTCTACATCCCAAAGTCAAAATGTCACAACCAGCAAATATCAGCAGTTGTGTGACTTGTCATCCCGGTGTATCTCAATATAATTTCCGCAAGCTTACCGCTGAGTGGGAAAACTCCCCGTAGGCAAAAACATTAGTTTCTCCTGCTTGACCAAGAATTTCAAAGGTGGTACAAGCCCCCGGATTTATCCGTGGAATCAATCCCAAATCGAAAATCTAAAATCCTCAAGCCCCCGCATTTATTCGTGGGGTAAATCTAAAATATAAAATCTAAAATCTAAAATCGATTGACTCCTTCGTTCTACAAGGGAAATCGTTTAGCATTTCGCATTTTCTTTCAATTCTTCTGGTTGCCGAGAAAGCGTTCCACTATTGATGGGCTTCCATGTATGCTCGCAGCAAGGTGTTAATCTGGGTATGATAGCCATGACCTTGAGATTTAAACCACTCCAAAACATCACTGTCTATGCGTAAGGTGACTTGAGCTTTAGTCTGAGTGTTGGGCAAACCTCGCCGGACTACTGCTTTAGCAAACATTTCAGGTGTAATTTCAGGACAATCAGATAAGTCAATATCTTCATCAGTCATAGCATCTAGACGTTTCCAGTCAGTTTGAGATTTGCTCGAAATAAATTCGTTGTTCATATTTGGTTGCTTTTCTAGCGGAAATAATTCTGGTAAATTCCTCTCGTTCTGTATGTACAATAGCGACTACTCGCCCTTGCAACAAACCAAAAGTCACAAACCTCTGCTCTCCATAACTGAATCGTTCGTCCTCAACAGTCACGATTTCTCCATCGAAAACTAACGAAACTTCGATAAAATCAATCCCATGTTTGCTAAGGTTGGCAAGACGTTTAGTCTCATCCCATTCAAATTCCATACACTGATTGTCACTAAATATGGTAACTACATTTTGTTGTTACAGCAACTAACTTTAAGAAATATTTTGACATAAGACAACCTTGAATTCATCTTTATATCTTACCATGACCTTGAGATTTAAACCACTCCCCAACATCTTGGTGTCCAATCTTTATCTACGTTCATCAGCGCTTATCTGCTACCCATCTGCGGTTAAACCTCAAGCCAAAACTAAACAGGCAAAAAAAGTTCCGAATAAGTTCAATCTTAGGAAAAGCTAGCATAATGCGTAATTAGTTATAATGAGATCCAGAAGTTTCTGGTGCCATTCAAATGACTCCTCAACTACAAACTCAGCCACTGCCAACTCAAACTCAACAACCAGAAAAAGTCCTCTATCCAGACAGTGATGGACAGCCCATGTCAGACAACACGCTCCAATTTGCCTGGATTGCCAAACTAAAAGAAGGATGCGAAGCCTTATTTAAAGACAATCCAACTGTATTCGTAGCCGGGGATTTACTGTGGTATCCCGTCGAAGGCGACAATAAGACGAGGCGCGCGCCCGATGCTATGGTGGTATTTGGTAGACCCAAGGGATATCGAGGGTCTTATCAGCAATGGCTGGAAGATAATATCACTCCCCAAGTCGTTTTTGAGATTTTGTCACCGCGAAATACTCTATCGGAAATGGCGCTGAAGTTGCAATTTTATAGCCACTTTGGTGTAGAAGAGTATTATCTGTACGATCCACAGCGTAACGATTTAACTGGATGGCAAAGAGGCGAAACAGGACTAACAGTAATTGAATCTTTGGATGGGTGGGTAAGTCCACGTCTGGGAGTCCGGTTTGTGTTTGCAGAACCAGAGTTAGAGGTGATTCGTCCCGATGGAAAGCGGTTTTTGTCTTATGTTGAGTTAATGGAACAGCGGGATGCGATCGAGCAACAGCGCGATGAAATTGAGCAACAGCGGGATGAAATCGAGCAACAGCGCGATCGCATGGCGGCAAAACTGAGAGAGTTGGGTATTGATCCAACTCAGCTTTAAGACATGATAGAGGACACGGCAATGCCGTGTCCCTACCCCAAATAATACTGGAGGGAAACGGCACTGCCGTCTCCTCATTTCAGGTAACAAGAGGACACGGCAATGCCGTGTCCCTACCCAAAATAATATTGTAGGGACACGGCATTGCCGTGTCCTAATTTCAGGTAACGAGTAATTTACGAAATCATCAACCGGTATTCCGCATCCCCGCAGCAATCCCATTAATTGTCAGCAGAGCACCTCGCAACAATTCACCTTTGCTGTAACGCGAGTGAATTACCCCCGGAACTGCA
>JAYTZD010000076.1:0-2126 GCA_043742065.1 Oscillatoriales bacterium | reverse complement strand
CGACCGTCGATCGTATCACTGCCTGCTAAACCGTTGAAATTGTCAGCCAAAGAGCCCCCAATTAGGTTATTTGGCCCACTATCTGCTGGTAATATTTGAACGCTGACAACGCCGGTGCCTGGAGTTGTGCCGAGTGCGTCGCTGATATTGTAGGTGAAAGTAGTGCTACCGGGTACATTACCGGGGATGAATTGCACCTGGGAGACGAGATTGACACTTTGGCCTAGTTTCGGTGTGCCGACGTTGATGATGTTGAGTTTGCCACTCTGCGGGCTGACATCGTTTGCTAGCACGTCGATGAATGTGGGTAGCAAATTGTTGGTATTTGTGAATATGATGCCGTCATCACCTGCGATCGGGCCTAGGGGAGCATTTGCCGAACTATTGAAAGAATTGATGTTAATTGCGACTGCTGCTGCTGCTACGCCGCCCTGTTCGTCGGTGACGCTATAGCTGAAAGATCCAGCTTGTCCGATCGCATTAGCTGCTGGTTGGAAATTCAGTCCGATTAATTCCTGAACAGTTAATTTTTGGTTAATGGCGATCGGGATTGTGCCAGTCACGACTAAACCGAAAATAGGATTGGGAAGTAAATTAACAATGGCTGAGAGAGTCTGGCCTTCTGGATCGCTAGGGGCTGAAATGCTTAGAGACAAAGGCAAATTCTGGAAACCTGTGATCGTTTTGCCACTTTCCACTATGGGCGGCTGGTTAGGAGTCGGCGATGGAAAAGCAGGTGGAGTTGGATTCGGTATCGTTGGAGTTGGGACGATGGAACCACTCGGATTTGTCCCCGTACTTGGAGTCGGAGTCGTAATCAGTGTTGGTAATCCTGCTGTCGGAGTCGTAGTTGTCCCTGTTGTCGGACTCGTAGTTGTTCCCGCTGGTGTGGGAGTTGTCGCTGGTGTGGGAGTCGTCGCCGGTGTGGGAGTCGTCGTTGGTGTTGGAGTCGTCGCCGGTGTTGGAGTCGTCGCTGGCGTTGGAGTTGTCACCGCTGGCGTTGGAGTTGTCACCGCTGGTGTTGGACTTGTTGTGATTGGACTCGTTGTTGACCCATTTGTTTTAGAAGGAGTTGTCCCGGTTGGACTCGTAGTTGTCCCAGTTGTAGAAGGTCTTGTCCCGGTTGTAGAAGGACTTGTCCCAGTTGTAGAAGGACTTGTTCCCTCAATTATGAAGGGATTTTGGTCTACAGTTGGTATTCGAGCTGTTGTGAACTTCGATTCATCTAGGGCGTTAGTCCTAACATCAATCAAGACAGCCAAAAATTCACCTGTGCGCTTGTCTTTAATAATTGTGTTGCTAGAATTCGAGCCTTGACCCTGGGATATTTCTATGTCTGTAAAGCTCAAACCTCCAGCTAGACCGATCGCATCTCCAGCCTTAAAATCTCTAATTAAATCAGCATCGCCGATTTGTGGCCCACCAGTAGTCAGAAAACCGCTGCCACCTGCGGATGTGCCAACCCTACCGAGGACAAAGATATCAGCGCCATCGCCTCCTGTCAGAGTATCAGTACCGCGATCGCCAGCCAGAAAATCATCTCCAGCGCCACCAATCACAGCATCATTCCCATCACCCCCAAAAAGTCGGTCATCTCCCTCACCGCCGTCAGCAGTATCATTGCCAACGCCACCACTGATGATGTCTCCACCCTCTTCACCAACCAGTAAATCACTGCCAGCGCCGCCTTGTAAGCAATCATTGCCCGTATCGCCAAAAACAGTGTCATTGCCCTTATCACCAAAAATCAAGTCGCCCTCGCCACCTCCACGCAGAGAGTCATTTCCCTTACCGCCATAGAGTGTGTCATCGCCTTCAGTACCCAAGACAGTATCGTTGCCTTGGTCGCCGAAAACTTGATCGTTACCCCGATCGCCAATCACCAAGTCATCGCCTTTACCACCCCGTGCGGTATCATTACCAGGCCCACCGTCCACAATATCCTTGCCGGCTCCACCATTGAGAGAATCATTACCATCTTCTCCTCTCAGTAAATCGTCGCCATCACGACCGAGAATTGTGTCATCGCCTTCACGGGTGGAAATCGTGTCATTGAACAAACTACCGATGAAATAATCAGTGATGCTCCTTCCTACCACTATGCCATCGACAAATATCGGTAGTGG
>JAYTZD010000075.1:0-8540 GCA_043742065.1 Oscillatoriales bacterium | reverse complement strand
GGTCGATCGCGATCGACCACCACCAAAACCCAGAAATCCCGCTACAGCGGGATTTTTTGTGGGGTTTTGCATTTATATATTAATTTTTGTTAAATTGCCTAGTTATTTCAATAAACGGTAAAATAGAATACAGAAAGTAAAATATTTTTACTATTCAAAAGCCAGCCAGAGTTAACTACCCTTTTTATTTCAATATAAGGCTCAAAAAATATGAAACTGATTTATCGCGGTGCTAACTACGAGTACGACATTCCGACAGTTGATATGAAGGAAGGCGAAGTCGCGGGCAAATATCGGGGTCAAAACTGGAACTATCGTTATCCCAGACACATTCCAGTGCCTCAACACCCCCAGAATTTGCAGTGCCACAGCGTACTTGACACCAGCCATGGAAAATCTCCTAAAATCGATGAAGATTTAGCTACAAGGGCTGATACCGCAAGGAATCGCGTGATCGCACCAGTTGCATCTTCTGGAAAATTTGAGGATGTGGCGACAGTCCACCGGGTGAATATCTGCAATATTCTCGATCGCAGAAAGCAAGTAGCCAGGGCCAAAGGTGATGTAAAACTAATGAGTTTACTAGAAATTGAGTGGCGACAGATGGCTTGTTAGGAAAAAAGATCAGAAAGGCAGATATTTGTCAAGAGGGGGAAGTTGAAAAAAGTTCAATTTCCCCTTTTTGATGCTGTGAACGTCATGATTCAGTGATACTGAAGTGTAGAGGTCGAAATGTAGGCAGTTCAGTTCAGATATTAAATTCCCTGTTCTGATATCTTGCTTCCGCCATCAAGTCCGACCAGTATTTAAGTTTCAGCCAATTTCCTTTAGTTGGGTAGCGCATCACCCTCAGCCAAAAGGTGTTATTCAATTTATAGGCGGCACTTTTTTTAGCACTTTCCCAACTCTATATTAATTGCTCCCAATAGCAGGATCTGTTTAATATCTTCATCAAACCTAAAATTATCATTCCGATATTTTTACTCGGTTGCTCCTTGAACTACTGAAATTAAGTTCAAAACTTTTTTATATTCAAAGTTCTCCAGACACACTTCTATAGCCTGAGCTAAAGGCTGATTTTCGCTAGGAATTTGTTTCAATATCGTCAGCATCAAGTCAATATCGCAAGCAATTATTGCGTCTCGAAGTTGAATTAATATCTCCCTCGGAATTTCTGCCATTGCCTCTACGCTTAAAGCCTCTCTCATCTGTTTTATATCCGTATTGATGGGGATTAAATCTTCGTAAATATATGTCACTCCAATATGCTTATTCATAGCCTTAAAAATTTCTGCCTCTCGGAATGGTTTTCTCAAGAGATCATCGCACCCTGCTGAAAGTACCACAGCTCTTTCTTCTTCTAATACGTTAGCAGTTAGGGCGATAATCGCCGTGGCTTGACCTTTGGTGTGAGCTTTAATGTTTTGGGTGGCAGTGTAACCATCCATCACAGGCATTCTCATGTCCATCCAAATTAATTGTGGCTCCCATGTCTCCCAAATGTTAACTGCTTCTTGCCCGTTACTTGCTTCCTTCAGTTCAAATCCTAAGGGAGAAAGCAGTTTAATTAATACCTGGCGATTAGTGGGTTTGTCGTCAACTATGAGAATGCGGTATCGGGGTTGATTTGGTTCCAGAGCAATGACGTGGCGAGAGGGCTCTTGGCTGGTAATAGCGCTTGCCTCTACCTCAGTAACTTGAATATCAAAGAGGAAGGTTGTGCCTTGTCCGACTTGACTCTTGACGGTGATTTCTCCTTCCATCAATTCGACGAACTGACGGCTAATACCTAAGCCTAATCCTGTGCCTTCTTGGGCTTGTTTGCCACTGGCTGTTTGGGTGAATGGCTCAAATAAATTTCCGAGTTCTTCTGCTGCAATTCCAGCACCGGAGTCTTCGATTTCAAAATGTATAATATGGTGATTTTTATCGATACTTTCTGATATTTTTTGATGGTTTTGTCTGCTGCTAACTCTTAGGCAAACGCCCCCATCTTCAGTAAATCTTAGGGCATTATTAATCAGGTTAATAATTACTTGACGCAATTTTACTTCATCGGTATGGACGTAGCGGGGTAGATCGGGTTCGTACTCTATTAGTAGCTGCAAATCTTTTTCTTCAGATTTCATCTGGAACATATTATGAATGTCATTTATGAGGCAGTGTAGGTCGAAATTTTTAGGATTGAAGGTAGTTTTACCGGCTTCGATTCTAGATAAGTCGAGAACGTTGTCGATCAGATTAAGTAGGTGTTCGCCACTGCGGGAGATGATAGTAATATTTTCCTGTTGTTCGGGGTTTAGGCTTTGAGAGCGAGTCATGATTTGAGAGAAACCCAATATCGCATTGAGGGGAGAGCGTAACTCGTGGCTCATATTAGCAATGAAGGTACTTTTTGCTTGGTTAGCTACGTCCGCTTTCTCTTTTGCTACTACGAGTTCCGCTGTCCGGTCTTGTACTCGTTGTTCTAGGGTTTGGTAATAATCTTTTAATTGCTGGCTCATTTGATTAAAGGACTTGCCTAAAGCTGCTAGTTCTTGTATGGAAGAATCAGGAATATTTTGCTCTAATTCTCCACTAGCTATCGCTGCACTGGCTTTATTCAATCCACGGATAGGTTTAGCAATCCAATTGGCGGTGATAATCCCGACTCCTGTGGCTACACCTAAAGCTAGCAAACACAATAAAATTGTACTACGGGTATTGGTATTTATCTGTTCCATAAAGTCAGATTCTGGAACCACTACAACTACTAGCCAATCAAGTCCTTTGTCATCTTTAAAGGGCAAAATTTGGATAAATTGTCGCTGACTAAATATGGTAAAGTCTAATTGTTTTTCCTCTTTTATATTACTGAAATCGCCAAATTTTTTGGTTAAATTTTGAGCAGTTACGCTAATTAACTTATCGCTGCTGTCTAATGCTTTAAGCCGTTGGGGCTTTGCATCTTTTTTTTGTTCTAATGTAAAAAGCTTTTGTTGAGTTGAACTTGCTACTAACACTCCAGATTTTTCCATAATAAAAACCTGCCCTGACCGACTAATTTTGAGATTATTTAGAAATTTACTAATAGCTGTCAAGGAAAAAGTGGTACCAATAAGACCTTGAAGTTTGTTGGCATCATTATAAATAGGGGATATCGCAGTTATCTGGGGTTGGAGCGTAATCCATTCTGGATAAATTTCACTCCAACTTAATTGTTTTCTCTGTTCACTATTGATATACCAAGGTCGAATACTAGGATCGAATTTGTAGGGAACTTTCTCTGTTTCGCCCGTTCGGTTTCCCCGATCGTCTATTTTGTAATAATAAGGGTAAGATAAAGTATTATTACTCATATAAAGTTGCATTAAATTATCTTTTACCCTGCGTTCTATTCCCAATAACTCTCCTTGCACAGAACAAAAAGAAATCCAGCTTATCGAATCGAAAAGGCGCAGTTGTTGCCAAAGCAATTTATCAGTTTTTTGATTAGGTATCTTCAAATCAAAGCTGATTTCTCCACGCTCGATCGCATCTTTATTCAGCCTATTAATTATGAAAGGTTTCTCTAAGTAATTATCAAGATACATTTTGACTCGATCGCCAATATTACTTCGCAGTTGAGCCGACACATTATTGACAGCCTTCTGTCCGTTGCGTAATGATAACCATCCCGTCAGTCCGACTGCGACAAAGATTTGGATGACAAAAGGGATAACTAAAACACTCTGTAGAGGAAATTTTCGCACTTTAGCAACATTTATAGACATAAGGGCTCAGCAGAACTAATTAAGATTTTAGACATTATATCTAAAGCAGAATCAATTGTCTATTTAATTAATAAATTACCGCATAATTATTAGACCTCTTGCAAAAAAAATCTATGTTACAATTAGAGGCTTTGAGTTTTAGACCTGAGAGCTAACTCATAATTGTAAAGTGCTGTATAACCTGCAATCTGCTCCACTTAAGCCAAGCCCTTCATCATAGCATAAAATTATTTTGCAAGAGGTCTATTATTATAAGTTCATAAAAATTCGTGCCATTTGGCGTGAAATTATGTTTTTAAAACACATAATTGCTTATCTAACTTTTTCCAGATATCGGTAATTCTAACATAAATTCAGTTCCTTTTCTTAGAGTTGAATTTACAATGTAGCAGCTATTGTACAATGGATTGAAAAAGTAATAACAGAAAATTGATGTGAAAAAAATAGAAGAAATTCGCGATCAACTCCAAGCTGGTCAATTTGAATTTAGCCGCCATGCTTTTAGGCGTACTGTAGAACGAAATATCAGCGAACAGGAAATTAGAGAAGTCGGTGAAAATGTTATAATCATTGAAGATTACCCAGAGGATAAATATTCGCCAAGCTGCTTACTCTTAGGATTTACTCGATCGGGCAAAGTTCTGCACATCCAAGTTTCACGCCAACAATCAGAAACAGCCAAAATTATTACTATTTATGAGCCAGAGCCCGATCGATGGATTGACTATTCACAACGGAGGTAACAATGTTTCAATGTCATGTTTGCAGTGCAACCGAATCTCATACAGAACAAGTCAACGAAGTTTTCCAAATCAATGGAAAATTCTATCTAGTCGAACAAATTCCCGCTCAAGTATGTTCCAGGTGCGGTGAAGTTACATTTAACCGCGAAACAACAGAGCGAATCAGACAAATGTTACATGGAGAATCACAACCTGTGAAATCTATTAATGTTGATGTATTTGCCTACCAATAGCAAGAAATTCATCAATCTCGATCGTCCTGGGGAGTAACAACTTCGCTGCCAGATGCGATACAATTAAACTAATAGACTATCGATTTTGCTTCGGGGAAACTTCAAAAGCTAACTGAGAACCATAAAAACAAACATCAAACTCGGAAAAGAAGTTCTGCCGCCCCAAAATCAAAGGAACATTATTAGCTTGCGTCCATGCAAAAGCCAAGCGTACAGGTGGTAATTGACCGACTTTCGCCGAGACAACTAAGCCACGAGCTAGAAATTGAGCCAAATTACCAGTTAATACCACTGAAATTGTCTGCTCCTCCCAAACCGCTCCCAATTGCAACCCAATTTCGTAAGGCAAAACATTGACACTCGCGCCTGTATCCAATAAACCAGATACCTGCAAAGAACGATTTTGATAACTCAAGGCGATCGGCAAATATGGTGCCATAATCGTTTCTCCTGAATCGTTTCGCCTTTGAGCAAAAGAGTATCTTTCTGCATTAAGCATCTTGATTTACCTTGTCTTCCTCTAACATTTTTCCTAGGACATTGGCAGCTTCAAAAGCATCATAGGGCGACCAAACTTCATAAGTCTGTCCATGTTCAAGGAGAGCAATAGTTTCTTGTTTAGACAATTGTACTGCCAAAAACTCAATAACTCGTAGCTGATCGGCGCGGGATAATTCTTGTAGCTTGGGGAGAAGTTCAGCTAAAGGCATAACACTAAGCATTAGTAATTAACTCATATATTGTATCATTCCTGAATATCCCTTCGCCACCAAAGCGAGATACGAGATTCCCCACCATCACCCCTTAACACAAAGCACCTGCTTCAGAGTCGCCACAACTTCCACCAAATCCGACTGCTGATTCATCACCTCTTCAATAGGCTTATAAGCCCCTGGAATTTCATCCAAAAACTCCGCATCTTTACGGCACTCAACCCCCTCTGTCTGCCGCACAAAATCATCAAGAGTAAACACATTCTTCGCTTGAGTTCGAGACATCAATCGCCCCGCACCGTGGGAACAAGAACAGTAACTTTCAACATTACCTTTACCCTTAACAATGAAAGACTTCGCCCCCATCGAACCCGGAATAATCCCGTAATCCTGTACATTTGCGCGTACAGCACCCTTGCGAGTCACATACACATCTTCGCCAAAATGCACCTCTTTTTCCGCATAATTGTGATGACAATTCACCTTTAACAATGGCTTAGTAGGTTTGCCGCCGGCAACGTGCTTTTCTACAATGTGCTTAAACCGATTCATCATCACATCGCGATTAAAACGAGCGTAATCTTGCGCCCACTGCAAATCGTGCCAGTAAGCCGCAAACTCCGGCGTACCCGCTACAAAATAAGCTAAATCTTGGTCAGGAAGACTAATTTCTGCCAGTTTCGCTAAATCTTTAGCAGTCTCGATGTGCTGCTGTGCAAGCAAATTCCCAATACCACGAGAACCGGAGTGCAACATCAACCAAACAAAGTCTTCGGTATCAACGCAAACCTCAATAAAATGATTGCCACCACCGAGGGAACCCATTTGTTTGAGGGCTTTAGTTTCTTGGTGTTGCACGCCTTGATGAAGTTCTTTAAACTCGCGCCATTCTTGCCAGTTGGTGACAGTTCTTTCGACTTCTTTGTTTTCGGCAAATCCCACAGGAATTGCTGCTTCGATATCGAGGCGAATTTGTTTGAGTTTGCCTTCTAATTTGTTAGCGTTGAAGGGCATTTTAATGGCAATTACGCCACAACCAATATCAACTCCGACAGCCGCCGGAATAATCGCTTCTTTTGTGGCAATTACTGAGCCGACTAAAGCACCTTTTCCTAAATGTACGTCGGGCATTAGTGCAACGTGTTTGAATACAAATGGCAAAGATGCTACATTTTTTGCCCTATTGGTTTCTTTGGCACCCAGGGCGTGATTTGCCCAAGATAGCACGGGTTTTGGGGCTGATATTTCTAATTTTTCGTAGGGCATTTTCGTTTAAGTTCATTTTGCAGATAGTTTGTACTACATTTGTAGCACAAAAGTTTTTCTATGTCAATACGATCGCTCTTAAATTAGATTGTGGAGAGTGAAGTTTGGATATTAAGGTTTGAGTATAGTTTAGAGGAAAAGCTTCACGGGCGTAGACTTCGAGTTAAGCATTATGATTCCCAGGTTACAATTATAGCAAGCACCAATCTTAAAGAGAAATCAAACTAATGGCAGTCCGGCAACCCCTCTATAGCAAAGAAGAATTTGCCCAACGGGGCGATTCGATCTACGAAACTCAAATCCGCCCCTTGGTTGAAACAGGCAATCATCACAAAATCGTAGCAATTGATATCGAAACTGGATCTTTTGAAGTTGATGCGAGTGAAATAGCAGCCTGCGATCGCCTCGAAGCGCATCACCCAGACGCTCAAATCTGGATTGTTCGCATAGGTTCCCGCTATGTACGTCGATTCGGTGGACGCACGAAGAGATATGTATGATAACTGGAATTGTTAATGCGGAATTTGAGCCAATTATTCCAATTTCAATTTGTGATTCTGATGGAAATGTTTACACGCAAGATGCGATCGTAGACACAGGCTTCAATGGTTGGCTTTCACTCTCTCCCGATCTGATTGCCCAGTTAAATCTGAGATGGAAAAGGCGAGGACGCGCTATTCTTGGAGATGGTAGTGAATGTGTTTTTAATATCTACGAAGCGGTTGTAGTTTGGGACGGAGTTGATATGACTATCCCGGTTGATGAGGCTGATTCAGAACCTCTTGTGGGAATGTCATTGATGGAAAACTATCAGCTAATTGTGCAAGTGTTTGAGGGAGGTATTGTAGAAATCCGCAAAGTAAATACGGCCTAATATCAATCTTCAGGAGTTTCGCGCGGGGTGGGGGCGGGTTTTTGAGTTTTTTGGTATTCTTTAAAACTCTTGGTGAACCCGCCCCTACAGTATTTGCTGATGCTATGTTTTACAAATTCGCATTCTTTCTCCCCGCCTTCTGCACAGGAATCGCCACCGTCTGCGGTTTCTGCTTCGCCGCTAACATATCAAAAAAGTCATGCAGCAAAATATAGAAACATGGGATAATAAACAGCGTCAGCAAAGTTGCTAGCGACAAACCCGAAAACACGACAACTCCCAAAGGTTGTAGAAACTCCGAACCCTCTCCAATCCCCAAAGCGAGGGGAAATAAACCCAAAACTGTGGTAATAGTTGTCATCAAAATTGGACGCAAACGTTGAGGTGCCGCCCTGAGAATTGCCGTTGTTCGATCGACCTTTTCATCTTCCCGAATTTGGTTGGCCAATTCTACCATAATAATGCCGTTATTTACCACAATTCCCACGAGCAAAATTGCCCCGATCATCACCGTCGCCCCGATCGCAGTTTTGGTCACGTAAAGCCCGAAAACACCCGCAGCCAACGCCAGCGGCACTGTTAGCAAAATCACCAGCGGATCGACCAAAGAATTGTACTGTACCGCCATTGCGACAAATACCAAAAAAGTTGCCAACCCGCCCAAAAGTTTGAGAGAAGTTTGCAATTGATTGTTAGTTTCCGCAGCCGAACTCGGCACAATTGTTACTCCTTGTGGCAACTTCATTTCTGATAAAACTGCATCGACTTGCTTCACAGCATCGCCGAGACTTGCACCTCGATTTAGGTTTCCGACAACTAAGAAAACTTGCCGCTGATTGAGACGCTGAATTTCTCCCGGCGCTTTGCCGATCGCAATTTTTGCCACATCGCTTAAACGGACGATGCTATTATTGCCAGATAGGGGAATTTGTCCGAGTTGGGCGATAGATTTCACAGAA
>JAYTZD010000074.1:0-2126 GCA_043742065.1 Oscillatoriales bacterium | reverse complement strand
CCATCGATTATTTTGAAGTAGGGATACGGCACTGCCGTCTCCTAATTTCCAGCGTGCCATCGATTATTTTGAAGTAGGGATACGGCACTGCCGTCTCCTAATTTCCAGCGTGCCATCGATTATTTTGAAGTAGGGAAACGGCACTGCCGTCTCCTCATTTCCAGCGCGCCATCAATTATTTTGGAGTAGGGAAACGGCACTGCCGTCTCCTTATTTCAGCTTGTGAATTACTACAAACTTTTGGGGATTTAATAATCCTGAAGTGCTTTTACTTCCATTGGGTGAGATTTGAGTGAGCGAATTCCCGCCGCCGTCGCCTTCGCACCAGCAATAGTAGTAATAATCGGGATTTTGTAAGTCAAAGCAGTGCGGCGGATAAAGATGCCATCAGCGCGAGACTCTTCACCAGAAGGCGTAGTAATAATTAGTTGAATTTTCTCATTCTTGATCGAATCCAACAAATTCGGCCGCCCTTCATGGAGTTTTAACACCAACTCTACATCTAAACCTTGCTCTCGCAAAACTTTGCGAGTACCATGAGTTGCTACTACTTTGAAACCCAATTCCAAGAATTCCTTGACAACTGGTACAACTGCTAGTTTATCCCGATCGCGCATAGAGACCAAAACAGTCCCCGACAATGGCATCACCTGCCCTGCGCCCAATTGAGCCTTGGCAAATGCCTTACCAAAGTCTGTGTCAATCCCCATGACTTCGCCAGTCGATCGCATTTCTGGCCCCAACAGAGTATCAGTCCCTGGGAACTTCGCAAACGGTAGCACAGCCTCTTTTACGGAAACGTGAATTGGGATAATTTCCTTCGTAAAACCCAAAGCTTCTAAAGTTTGACCAGACATTACCCGTGATGCGATTTTGGCGAGGGGAGCTCCGATGGCTTTTGAGACAAAAGGTACTGTTCGAGAAGCGCGCGGATTAGCTTCCAAAATGAAAACTTCCTTTCCTTGAACCGCAAATTGAATGTTCATCAACCCGATCACTTTTAGGGCTTTTGCTAATTCGATCGTCTGGCGACGAATTGTTGCCACAGCTTCCTCGGAAAGCGTTTGGTAAGGGATAGAACAAGCTGAGTCGCCGGAGTGAATTCCTGCTTCCTCAATGTGCTCCATGATGCCACCGATGGTGACATTGCCCGTATGATCTGCGATCGCATCTACATCTACCTCGATCGCATTCTCCAAGAACTTGTCAATTAAAATCGGATGATCGGGTTCTACCAGCACCGCGTAAGTCATGTAACGTTCCAATTCCGTATCGGAATAAACAATCTCCATTGCCCGTCCGCCTAACACGTAACTGGGGCGCACTACTACCGGATAACCGATGCGTTGAGCTACGATTAAAGCATCCTCAAAACTACGCGCCAAACCGTTAGCAGCTTGCTGAATATTCAACGCGCGCAGAATCTTTTCAAACCTTTCTCTGTCTTCAGCACTATCAATTGAATCCGGCGAAGTTCCCCAGATTTTTGTTTGGACATCTGGATGATTTTCGAGAGCTTTCTGTAAAGGAATTGCTAATTTTAGCGGTGTTTGTCCGCCAAATTGAATGATTACTCCCTCTGGGTTTTCCGCTTCGATAATGTTGAGAACATCCTCTTTAGTTAGGGGTTCAAAATACAGGCGATCGCTGGTATCATAATCCGTCGAAACCGTCTCCGGATTCGAGTTGACCATGATTGTTTCAAACCCATCTTCCCCTAGGGAATAGGATGCGTGACAGCAACAATAATCAAACTCAATCCCCTGTCCGATGCGGTTCGGACCGCCGCCTAAAATCATCACTTTTCGCTTAATAGAAGGCAAAACTTCCGACTCTGGTGCGAGACTTTGAGCTACAGGTGAAATCTTCTTTTCTTCATCGCCCAAGTCCCAAATTGCCGCTCCCAATTCGTAGGTAGAATAGTAATAAGGCGTAAGTGCTTCAAACTCAGCGGCACAGGTATCAACTGTTTTATAAATCGGTATTACGCCTAACTGTTTGCGGTAAGCCCGAACTTCATCTTCCGATGTTTTTGTAGCGTAAGCAATTTGCCGATCGCTAAATCCCAACTGCTTCACTTCAAACATTGTGTCTTTTGTCAACTGTTTGAGCTGCGTCCGCTTCAG
>JAYTZD010000073.1:0-4354 GCA_043742065.1 Oscillatoriales bacterium | reverse complement strand
GCATCAGCCAGCACCACAAAGGCGACCAATACCTCCCCCAAACTAGCCCATACCACCGCAGCACAATTGCCATCTGGTAACAATTCCCGAATTTGCTTAAACCCGATCGGTCGAACTTTACGAGCTAAGCTAAAGAAAGGGTCTTTTGGCTCCACTTCAGACGCAATCAATTCGTCCAACTGCTTCCACAAGAGATTCAGGTGCGTCCAGTCCGAGTTTCCCTGCTGAGAACCATTGTTTAAACCTTGGGTGTCATCGCCTGCTGAAAGCGCACCACCAGTCTCGGAACTTCCCTGCTCTTGATGTTGTTGCTCCGCCACAATTGACCGTCGCAAGCACTCCAATTCCTCTCGAACCACTGTGGGGATGTCCCCTTTCGGAGTTAGGTGACATTTCACCAGCAGTTCTACCAAATTCAGAGCTTTGTGGCGTTCGGTGTATTCCAAGGCCTTGGCATAATATTCAGGTTGAGTGGCGCCGAGTTCCAGACAAACTTGCACTAGGGATTTGTAGAGTCCAGTCCAGGTACGGGTTAATTTTGGTTTATGCCCGATCGCCCGATCGCTCAAATCAACCAAATCAATAGTAGCTTCGCAACGCAAGAATTCCACAGTATCGACAGCAGCAGCAAAAACACTATAAGCTCGGAGTAATTCGCCTTGAATTCGGTGAGCCTGACCCAAATAAAACAAAGTTTGAACCCAGCGGTGCGGATAAGTTTCGCGAGTGTAGACTTGAGCTGCATTGTGATAGCAGGCGATCGCAGTTTGAAGGTGCGACGAGTTTTCCGTCTCCGTCAATTCACAAAAAGCTTGACCCAGATCGTTTTGCAGCATCGCCCAACGATCGGGATAATTTTTGCGAGTGTATACTTTCAAAGCATTTTGATAGCAGGCGATCGCGCTTTTGAGATTACGACTTCTTTCCCCTTGCAGATGTTCACTCAAAGCGCGGCCGAGGTAAGCATACAGAATCGCCCAGCGTTCAGGAAACTTTTGGCGGTTGCAAAACAGCAAAGCATTTTGATAGCAAGCAATGACTAATTCGAGATTGTCAGATTTTTCCCCTTTCAACCGTAGATTGTAAGCTTTGCCGAGGTAAGTTTGCAGTGTCGCCCAGCGTTCAGGAAACTTTTGGCGAGTATGAACTTGCAAAGCATTTTGATAGCAAGCGATCGCCATTTCCAAATTTTCGATTCTGTCACCTTGAATGCGATCGAGCCACACCCGACCCAAATTACTTTGAGTCGTCGCCCATTGCACCGGAAAACCTTCCCTAGTCCGTAATTGCAGAGCTCTTTGATAACAGTTGATGGCGTCTTCCAGGTTTTGCGATCGATTCCCCCGCAGGCGAGCACAATAAGCATTTGCCAAATTATTTTGAGTCGTGGCCCAGCGCCGGGGAAACACATTGCGGTTGTAGACTTGTAACGCATTGTAGTAACAAGCGATCGCCAGTTCCAAATTTTGAGCCCTGTCACCTCGAAATCGGCGGCTGTAAGCGCGGCCAAGATTATTTTGAGTGCTAGCCCACTCTCCGACGAAACTCTCGCGGGTGCGGACTCGCAACGCATTTTGATAGCAGTCGATCGCCTTCTCCTGATTGTCTGCTGGATCACCCTTGAGGCGATCGGTATAAGCATTTCCCAGATTATTTTGCAGCGTCGCCCACTGTTCCGGGTACTGTTGGGGAGTCCGCACTTGTAGAGCATTTTCAAAACAAGCGATCGCCATTTCCAGATTTTGAGCCGGATCCCCCTTCAAGCGTTCACTGTAAGCATTTCCCAGATTGTTTTGTAACATCGCCCAATCTTGGGGAAAATATGAGCGAGTAAAAACCTTAGCAACCGTCTCATAACCTGCGATTTCAATTTCCAAGTTATTCGCCTTGTTACCAAGGGGAAACCGCCCGATGCCATTGCTCAAATTGCCGATTAGAGCTCCAAGACGTCTTGTCTCAATCGATGTCGCTCCCGGCAACACCGAACCAGCCCACTGGCGCAGCAGTTGCGCGAAGTTTTGGTCTAGTTTGTCTAAATTGTCTCTCAGCAGCGGGTAAACTCCCCGGAAGTCAGGGCTATACGTCACTGTCTGCAATACAGATGCCAAAAAAGTGAGATATTCCTGGGGAGTTGCCGATAATTGAGCATTTTCCTGCGCGACTTTTAAAGGAGCAATCACCCTCTGAAAAAAATTCGCTGCTTTGACTAAACTTTCTGGTGTCAGTGCGGGCACTTCCAAGTAAAGCATTTCTACCGACTCAGAGTCGATCGACATCGACTCCGAGTTTACCTTCAAAATCAGATCTGTTCCTGAGTCTCCAGGATTTTCCAGCAGCGCTCGGAGCATATTAATCTTAGTTTTGCGACGCCGTTTGTCCATCTTGACACTCTCAGGTCTAACGATAGGATTACTGCCTCCGTGCAGCATCGAAATTAATATTACCCACAGTCAGGACACGTTACCCACAGTCAGGACACGTTACCCACAGTTAGGACACGGCAGTGCCGTGTCCCTACAATTAATCGGGGTAGGGAAACGGCACTGCCGTGTCCGAACTATCATGCACTGCCGTGTCCGAACTATCATTCCGGTGCAACCGGAATTAATATGAGTCCCAGGGAGAACCACAAACAAAGGCTTCCCCCCAGCTTAGCAAGACTGGGAAGAAGCCCCTCAAAACTATAAAATTCCGAATCGACTGAATAGATTACTGCACCGCTTGAGAAGCCAGCGCTTTTTCCACAGCTTCCAAAGCTTGATCTACTTCAGCAGCAGTCACAATCAGCGGCGGCACAAACCTCAGCACTTTTGGCCCGGCGGGAACCAACAAAACTCCAGCCGCGATCGCCGATTTAACGATATCACTGGAAGTCAGTTCAATATCAGCTTGCAATTCTAGCCCCACAATCAAACCCCAGCCCCGCACTTCAGCGATTAAATGCGGATAAGTGGCCGCCAGCTTATTAAGACCTGCTTTCAACTGTGCACCGCGTTGCTGTACATTTTCTAGCAGGTTTTCCCGTTCTAAAGTTTCGCAAACGCACAAAGCCACAGCACAAGCAAAGGGATTACCACCGAAAGTGCTAGCGTGACTTCCTGGTTCAAATACGTCGCAGTTCGATTTGCACAGCATAGCGCCGATCGGAATACCGCCACCCAATCCCTTAGCAGAAGTAAAGATATCCGGTTCAATGCCCAGATTTTCGTAGCCCCAATATTTACCCGTGCGTCCCATCCCGACTTGCACTTCATCCAGAATCAGCAAAATCCCTTTTTCGTCACAAATTTCCCGAATGCGTTGGAAGTAAGCGATATCTCCGGGACGAACTCCGCCTTCCCCTTGTAGCGCTTCCATCATAATTGCAGCTACTTGGCGTTCCGATGAATCTAGTTGTTCGATCGCCAGTTCGATCGCAGCAACATCATTGTACGGCACATAATGAAACCCCGGCACCAACGGGCTAAAACCCTTTTGGTACTTCGGCTGTCCCGTCGCCGTAATCGTTGCCAGCGTCCGTCCGTGGAAACTCGCATGAGCCGTGATGATAGTTGGATTACCGATATTTAATTTTTCGTGAGCATACTTGCGGGCGAGTTTAATCGCAGCCTCATTAGCTTCCGCGCCAGAGTTACAAAAGAAAACGCGATCGGCACAAGAATGATCTACAAGCCACTTCGCCAGCTCACCCTGTACAGGGATATAGTAAAGGTTAGAGACATGATGTAGCGTCTTAATTTGCTTAGTTACGGCTTCAATCAAAGCCGGATGAGCGTGTCCCAAAGTGCAAGTAGCAATACCCGCGACAAAATCGAGATATTCGCGGCCTTCAGTATCCCAAACACGGCAGCCTTCGCCCCGTTCTAGAGCGATTTGAAAGCGCCCGTAAGTTGTCATTACATAGTTGTCGAAGCTCTCAGAACTAAACGGACTAGCTTCAGATTGAACTAACGGTTCTTTTAGTAAGGTTTGTTGACTCACGAATTGCTCCTTAAAAAATCATGTTAGGACTCACTATAAATCTCAGAAACCGGGTTTTTTTATGAAAAAACACGTTGCAGACCACAGATTTGACAAAAAACCCGGTTTCTTTGGCGAAGTGCGTCCAGGGCTGTATGTGCAAGTCTCGATTGTACGACAAAAATCCAGTTGAACGATGCAGGCTGTCACTTTTGTCATAGAATCGTAACAGCAAAGGCAATTAATTTCCCACAAATCTACCGATGAGTTATTACATTTCTCCTAACTTTCTCGATAAAGTTGCGGTGCACATCACTAAGAACTTTTTAAATTTACCAGGAGTCAGAGTTCCCCTAATATTAGGAATTCACGGCCGCAAAGGAGAAGGCAAAAC
>JAYTZD010000072.1:0-18942 GCA_043742065.1 Oscillatoriales bacterium | reverse complement strand
CAATCAACTCCCGAATGTGCGCTACTAATTGACGAATTCAAACAAAACTTAACTCAATATACTCAGGAGTCAAATAGCCTACTGCCAATTGCAGATGTATTCAACGACCTCGGTACTCTTTACTGGATGCGATCGCGATTCCCAACAACCTATTCCGAAGGGAATCGCACCAACGATTCCAGCGCCTCAGATCCAGTATTTTGCCTCGAACACAGCATCGTCCTCTACCGAAAAGGTTTAAACAAAAAAGATGGGTCTGTTGAACTCCAAACCCGCGCCAGATTAAACAAAAATCTGGGAACCGCCTTGGCCGATTTAGCCCGCTATCAAGACAAAACAAAAAACTTGCAGCAAGCAGTTACAGCTTACCAACAAGCCTTGCTGGATATTGATTCCAGGACGGAACCCCAACAGTACGCAGCAACTCAGAATAACTTGGCAACAGCATACTGGAGTTTAGCTCAAGACAGTCAGCCGATCGTCTATCTCAAAAGCGCGATCGCAGCATATTCCCAAGCCCTCACCTGCTACAACCCATCCACAGAACCACTCAACTATGCGGGAGTTCAAAACAACATCGGCACAACTTGCTGGAATCTCGCCCAGCATGAACCCTCAGAAATTTTAATGGTAAGGGCGATCGCCGCCTTCCGCGAAGCCTTAAAATACCGCACCAGAGAATTAGTTCCTGCCGCCGCCGCCGCCACCCAGAACAATCTCGGTATCGCTTATTGGCATTTGGCGAACCAGTTTCAGCAAAAACGCCCCCGTACAGAATCCTTACAGCAGGCAATTTTGGCCTACGAAGTCGCTTTGGATATCGCCTCCAAACTCGATCGCACCCAACTCACCTTTGACACCTTAGCAGCCCGCAACAACCTCGGACTAGCCCACTATCAACTAGCCATAGACCCAGATTTCTCCCTCAACAAAGCCGCACAAATACGCCATCTAGAAGCAGCACTGCACCATCAGTTACAAGTCTGCACCGGATGGGAACAAAATCTTCAGGACAAAGCGCTAACATATGGAAATAAACTGAACATACAAGCATCCCAGTCCAACTCCGAAGCTACTGATTCCAGGCAAACAGCTTTGAGCTATATTGTCAAAACCATTAGAGCTTTCTATAGTGAATGTGGGCTGCAAGGTCAAAATTTAGCTTTATCCAAAGTTCCTGGAGATTTGTTGCCTGAAATCTTGCGTAGGTTGTGACACTCCCCAGCTATCAAGGCATGGGGATTCTTAATTCATCGACTGACCTTTAAGTGCTATGTCCTTTAGGCAATTCTTAAACCTTTTTAAGAGTTTTCGCGGCTAGGCGTCCAACAGTTTATGCCGAAAAGTGTGTCTCAACCGTTTCACGAGGGCATTGCGAGTTCAACCTTGACTATTAAAGTATACTACAAATACAAGCAAAATCGAGGTTTTTAGGAATGGAGCTAAGAAATTAAAGTCGTCCTAAAAGGACGGGGTTTTAAACCCAATTTTCTGATAAAAAGCTGAATTTTTCTGAATATGTATCCAGTTTTCTATTATCATGGCTAAATATTCTTGCCTAATTATTCAAACAAAATTGTGGTCATGACCCCTGAAAAAATCCTTGTGGTTGATGACGACCCGGCAATCCGAAATTTAATTCACCGTTTTTTAAGCCAGCAAGGTTATCAAGTTGAGTCTGGCGAGGACGGCCAGACTGGTCTGGAATTATTTAAGCAACTAAATCCTGACTTAGTGATTCTGGATGTAAATCTACCCGATACCACGGGCTACAAATTGTGTGAAGAAATGCAAGAGAGCACGGGCGTGTTTGTACTCATGCTGACTAGCCGCACCGATGAACATGACAAAGTGACAGCCTTTGGCTGCGGTGCGGACGACTACATTACGAAACCTTTCAGTCTCGTAGAGATTAGAATTCGCGTAGCAGCTATCTTGAGGCGCGTGCGCGAGAAAAAAAATCCACCAGAACCGCAAAGCCGCGTCTTCGGACAACTAGCCATAGATCCCGTCCGTCGCGAGGTAATTCTGGCCGGTCAGATGGTCGCTTTGACTGCACTGGAATTCGACTTGCTGTATTGTTTGGCCAGCAAACCCGGTCGCGTGTGGAGGCGATCGGAATTACTGCAAGAAGTCTGGGACTATGAGTATGTAGGAGCCGATCGCGTGGTGGATGTCCATATCGGTCAAATTCGTCGCAAAATTGAACCCGATGGTAATCAAAACTCCATGATTCAAACCGTGCGCGGCGTGGGTTACAAGTTTGTTGAGACAACAACCTAGCGGTTATATCAATTCCGGTTACACCGTCAGGTGATGTTGACTGTTGACTGCGCCGCCCTGAGCCCTTCGACTACGCTCAGGATAAACTTCGTCGAAGGGTTGACTGTTTTAACCATACCGATGTAACCGGGAACGAAATGAAAAGCCAGTTTTGAACAGGCAGGATGCCTGTTCCACAATAATGATTCCAGAAGTCTAATCCAAAATCCAAAATCTAAAATCTAAAATCGCCTAGCTGGTTGCTTGCAAATACTCACTAACCTCGATCGCCCTTTCAAAACCCAACCGCACACAATCTCCCAAAGCCACCCCACCAACGTAGTTGCTACACAAATAAACCCCCGGCAAAGATTTTAAACCTCGATCGATCTGTTCCAGGCGATCGAAATGCCCCAAATTGTACTGAGGAATCGCCTGCTTCCACACCTTCACCGCCAACACCTTCGGCTGAGGCACATTAGGTTTCAGCAAAATCCGAGACAAATCTCGATGCACCTGGGCCACAATTTGTTCAGCGTCAAGATTCCGAATCCCCGAATCAGTAGCCCCACCGATATAACTCGTCAAAGTTTGCCAACCCGCAGGCGCACGATTAGCAAATAAACTCGAAGTCCAAATCGTCCCCAGAGTCCGAATCCCCTGCCCCCTCGGAATTAAATTTCCAAATCCCACCATCTTTTCCTTGACATCCGATTTCGGATATGCTAAGACAACGCAGGCAACAGTAGGGTAAGTAAAAGCTTGTAAAGCCTTGCTCACTTCCGGTTGCAGAGATTGGAACAAATCCGCTGTCACATAAGCAGGAGTTGTCAACACCACAGTGCGAGTCTCAACCTGTTGCGGCCCATCCGGCGTCGAAAATTCAGCAATATAAGTTTGATTTTCAGTCCGGTGCAAACCTGTGAGATGCCAATTCAGTTTCAGGCGATCGCCTAATCCAGCAGCGATCGCCTCTGGCAGAGCCTTCAACCCCCCCTTAAACGAACCCAACTCCCCCGGCTTAGTCTTCGGAACATTCGGGTCTGCGGGCATTTTCTTCGGCGCTTTCCTCGCCCCAAGCAGCGCCCCCGCCACCAGTCCACCACCCAAATCAGCCATCCTCGTCACCCGACCAAAAGCCGCCGCCGCGCTAAGTTGTTGAGGATCCCCCGCATAAACCCCAGAAACAAACGGTTCCACCAATCGCTGCATCACTTCCGTACCGAGATGTCGCCCGAAAAATTGAGAAACAGTTTCCTGGTCATTCTGCTGCGAAAGTGTAGCACCCATTGCCGGTGTCACAAATCCCAAAGCCCCGAACAGCGCCCGTAATTTTCCCCGAAAACTCAACAATTGCGACTGAATCATCGCCTGCGGAGTCATCGGCACCGGTTGCAGCTTATTTTGCCAATATACAAAACGAGGCAATTTGCGATCGGCAAAAATCAACTCCTGCTTCAGCCCCACATCCACAGCCAACTTCATCAACTCCGCAGTCGGCGAAAAACTATTCGGGCCCTCCTCCCACAGAAACCCATTCCCTGTACAAGTTGTGATATTCCCCCCCACACGTCCCAGACTCTCAGCAACCAAAATCTTCACCGGAGTTCCAGTCTTTGCTTCCTGATGAAGTGCGTGGGCCAAACTCAAGCCAGTAATACCAGCACCCACAATCAAGCTATCTACTACATTCGTCATTGGTAATCGCCAACTTAACTATTACTAAAACTACTGAATTACATTATTGCTGCTTTGCAAATCGTGAGGAGTCTGAAACAGCGTTTCCAGATAAACTCTTGCAGCTTGGCGATAACTGCGCGAAGCTTCCGGCGTACCGCTATCGGCATTCTGCAACAAAAACAGCGACAGAGACGCACAAAATACTCGCTCTAGATCCCATTCGGGATGAGTTTCCAAGTAAGTTTTGAGGGAATCGTGCAGCGTTTCGGGAATTTCGGCAAAGATGCTGACTGTTGGGTTCATCATTTTTTTGTGTCGCTAATAAATTCAAAAGAGAACCCCACTTTTGGCAGGATCTGGGTACTGTCGCTGCCAAAATCAGAGCACTTTTTTTAGGTAGTTCGCATCATTGTGCGCTATGAGGGGGTAGGTTTGTCAATGTGGCGAAATATTACAAAGTCCTTGAGATCAAAAAAAGATTTACGAAACAATCAGCTTTTCATTACCTTTTTTGTTACATATGTTTATTTTATGTGATCAAAGTGAGAAATATCGCAGCAAGTGAACACAATCCCCAATTCCGCAGCAAAATCCGACAGTACCGTTAATTTCTGTGGAAAACTTTGTCAAATCTGTGGAAAACCTAGAACTTGCCTGTGGAAACACTGTGGAATGTTTCAGAAAAACTAAGGGGAAAAATAAGAATTGCAAAGGGCATTGTGCATTGGGCATCGGGCATGGGGCATCGGGCATTGGGCATCTGTCGCCGACTCTTTCCCCTTCTCCCCATCTCCCCCTCCTCCCCTTCTCCCCATCTCCCTCAAAACTCGAATTCCGTTGCCTTTTGGCGAATTGTTGCCAATTCTGCCGGGGGCATTTTGTCCAGATTCGCTAAAATAAAGCTCATTCGCCCGATCGCCTGCAATTTTTCCCGGTGGCGCGCCAAGAAGTCCCAATAGAAAAAATTGAAGGGACAAGCATTTTCGCCCGATCGCACCGTGCGATCGAATTTACACCCCCGACAATAATCACTCATCTTATTGATATAATTCGCAGACGCAGCATAAGGTTTCGACGCCAACACACCCCCATCCGCAAACAAACCCATACCCAACACATTTGTCTGCATCACCCAGTCGTAAGCATCAATAAACGCACTGTGGAACCAGTTTTCCAGCTCCTGCGGCGAGATTCCAGCAATTAGACCAAAATTGCTCAAAATCATCAATCGTTGGATGTGATGTGCATAACCAGTGCTTTCCACTTGACTCAAAACTTGGTGCAAACAGTTCATATCAGTTTTATTAGCATCCCCAAAAAACTCCGGTAGTGGCCTAGTGTGATTGAACCAATTTTTCTGAAAATAATCAGCATCCACATAAAAATAAACACCCCGAATGTATTCTCGCCAACCGAGAACTTGGCGGATAAAACCTTCCACACTATTTAAAGCTAAGTCATTGTCGCGACAAGCTGTTTCTGCCGCTTGAATAACTTCCAAAGGATGCAGCAAGCCAATATTCAAATAAGGAGAAATGAGCGAATGCCACATAGTTTCCTCCCCAGTTACCATCGCATCTTGATAAGGGCCAAAAGTCGGGAGACGCTGAGCGATGAAATTATTTAATACTTGCAAAGCTTGCTCCCGCGTCACCCCCCAGCGAAAAGGTTCAACATCTCCATAAGTTGCCAAAGATAGAGACTTAACTTCCGCGATCGCATCTTGAGTTATTTCATCCGGTTCAAACCAAACCACGGGCGGCGTATTCAGCTTACCTTTTGGTGGCTGGCGATTTTCCCGATCAAAATTCCACTTACCACCGACAGGCTTATTTCCCTCCATCAAAATTTGAAAACGCTGGCGACTAGCTCGATAAAAATCTTCCATTAACAGGCGTTTCCGGCTGGATGCCCAATCTTTAAATTCTGTTTCACTCCACAAAAATTGGTTGTTCGCAATTAAAGTAAGCTTGCAGGGAAGTTGCAAATTTTGGATCAGTTGTAAAAAAGGGCGATCGTTCGGTGCCATCACCCGCAACTCCGTGATACCATGAGCTTCAATCCAAACTTTCAAAGGTGTTTGAAAATCTTCAGACTTTGCGTAAGTAACTTGATAGCCATTTTTGCCCAAGTCTTCCGCAAAATGTCGCATCGCAGACCAGATTAATACTAATTTTTGTTGATGATAACGACGTTCTCGAATGTGTTGCAAAGATTCAATTAGGATCACAGGTACGGATAATTCAAGATCAAGTATACTGGTGAGACCAGCTTGATTCTGGCAAAGTTGATCGCCTAATATCCAAATGCCAACAGTCATGATATTTCTTTCCTATTTGTTTTCTTAGTCTGCGGAGGCAGACTTCGTTTGACAAGAAGCGGTTTCAACCGCCCAATCACTTTTCTGGAGAAGTCTGTTTTGACACTCCCCGGCATAAATGCGCGGGGATTCTTGGATCAACCAGTCGATTTGCTTGTTGATGCTGCCACCAACGAGTAGAGATCGGTCTGTCCCCAAGCGTTAATTTCGGCGTGCCCCGCCGTATTTAAATTGATTCCTACTTGCTTAAATCCTTTAGCCAAAATGTTTTTTGCGGCATTATGATCGCGATCTAATATCGCGCCGCAACCGCAAATATGGGTGCGAGTTGAAAGTGTTTTTTTGACAGTATTGCCACAGTTTGAACAGTCAACAGAAGTGTACTGAGGTGCAACAGCAATTACTACTCTGTCGTACACTTTCCCAAAATATTCTAACCATTGAGCAAATTGTGACCATGCTGCATCACTAATTGATTTAGCAAGCTTATGGTTTTTCACCATATTCTTAACCTGAAGGTCTTCGTGGGCTACAAAATCGCTAGATTTTATCGCGCCGGGCGCCGTCTTAATGGCGAAGTCTTTACGTTGCCGACTGACCTTCAGGTGCTTTCTTCCTAACTTGTTAATTGCCTTTTTCCGATTACCAGAGCCTTTCTTTTTTTGAGAAACCCGTCTCTGCAATCTTTTTAACGCCTTTTCACTTTTGCGGAGATAGTTCGGGTTGGCAACCGTTTCGCCATCACTATCGGTGTAGAAGTGTTTTAGTCCCACATCTATTCCAATAGCTTTACCAGTGAAAACAGGCTCCTCTTTCCGCTCCACGTTCATGCAAAATTGGGCGTAGTATCCGTCAGTACGACGCACAATCCTGATTCGTTTTATCTTATCGGGTGCATAGAAATGCAAGTCCCGGCTGCCGATTAGCTTGAACTTCCCAGCAGCAAAGCCGTCTTTAAGCATCAAGCATTTTTTGTCAGTAGAAAGCGCCCAACCCGAAGTTTTGTACTCAACAGAGCGAGTGTTTTTTTTAAACTGTGGGTAGCCCTTTTTTCCGGTTTTTTTAGCTTGGCAATTAGCAAAGAAACGTTGGATAGCCAAAATGGCGCGTTCAGCCGAAGCCTGACGTGCCATCGAATTAAGCTTGCCTGCCCATTCAAACTCTTTTGCCATAATGGCGCATTGTTTGTACAGGTCAATTAGCTTAACCCCTTGATTGTCTATCCAATATTTAAGAGTTTTATTTCTGACAAATCGAGCTGTTCTGATCATCTCATCGATGACCCGATATTGCTGCGCTTTGCCTTTTAACTTAAACTCTAGTGTTATCATGCTAACATTTTAGTTTGTTTACCAAGAATGTACTCACCAAGGGTGTATATTTTAATAATCCTTTACACTTTACAGAAACTAAAGCCGTCCTATAAGGACGGGGCTTTAAACCCAATTTTTTGGTAAACAACCGATCGCCTACCTTGACAAATTTTCCAGTTCGCGCATTGGATAGAGTCCATAGCGAAAGGCTTTTTCCATTAACTGCTAGTGTTAATTTTCTATAATTGTGCTTAACTATTGTTTTGAAGCTGTGTTGTCTCGTCAGCAAAGTACCCTTGACAAATGCGCTAGTCGGTCTGCTTTGTTGGAATATGGTCATTAACCCTGTTAAGGATTTACATAGGTTTTACAGAGCAGTGTTGTACCTTAATTTAGAGATGTCCTATGGTTAAGTTAGGTCAATCCTCCTTTCGCCGTATTTTACTGTCGCGGATTTTGTTGCTCAGCGTACCCGTTCTACTGGTGGGGGAGTATGTTACCTATCGCAAAGCTCGATCGACCCTTCTGGAAACAGCACGTCAAAATCTCACCGAAAGTGCCGTCAGAAAAGCAGAAACCATTGAACAGTGGGCGAAATCACTGAAGTCCAATCTGATCGGCGCTTCGGAAAGCTCCATACTACAGTCTGTACAGCCGAAGGATTATCAAAAATTTATCGCGCAGCTAGCCCAGCGGTTGCCCACCCAGGTAGATTGCTTGCAATTGACTAATTTGCAGACAAATCAAGTAATCGCCAGCACTTGTGGGCCTCTTCCGATTCAGTCACAGTCCCAGCCTCCTAATTTTTGGCCACAGCAACCACAGCAGACGCTACTGGATGAAAAGAGCGTTTACATCAGTTTGTCGTGGCCAAATATGCAGCAGGGGAAACGAAACGCTCAGAATCCAGTTTCTCCTGCTGCGAAGTTTTCAAATGCCAATAAAGAGGACAAAGAAAGTCAAGTTAGTTTGGTATTGAGCGCTCCTGTTTACATTCGTCGCGACAATATTCGGCAACTGAGTTACTCTCTGAGTTTGCAGTCCTCCCTACCAGTGCAAACCAGTGCTCCCAAGGGGTCTTTGGCTGGCTATACGGTGGCTATAGACCAAGATGGAACGATTTTAGCCCACCCAAATATTGACAGAGTAGGTCGCAATATTGACCAGGAAGCGGATGCCGATCGCCTCAAAAGTCTCCTCAAAAGGGCGATCGCCGGAGGACAAGCTTTTTTGCACCTGTTTTCCTTTGAAAGAAACGGAGTAGAATTGCTCGCTGGGTACGCTGCTATCCCCAGTCCCTTAACTCAAAAAGAGAACAGTAAGTGGATTATTTTAGCTGTCTCTCGTTTGGACTATGCTTTGTCCGGCTTAGAAGAAATTCAGCAAGTCTTATTTACTCTAATTGTAGGTTTGGTTGCTGCTAGTGTCATCGCGACTTTATATTTGTCTCGCGATTTGGCCCGCCCCTTAGAAAAGCTAAGAGACTACGCCCTCAAAGTAGATACAGAAGCACCGCGACCAGTGCCACAAAATCTCAAAATTCGGGAATTCAATCAACTAGCAGATGCCCTCAACAGTATGGTGATGCGGCTCAAGTCCTGGGCTAAAGAATTAGAAGTCGCAACCAAAGAAGCACAAGTTGCCAATGAGTTAAAAGATGAATTTTTGCGAAATATTTCCCACGAATTGAGAACCCCGCTCAATGGGATTATTGGTTTTCTGCAAATTGTGCGGGATGGCTACTGCGATGACCGAGATGAGGAAATGGAGTTCTTGCAGCGAGCTCACGACTCAGCAATGCAATTGCTAAATATAATTAATGATATTTTGGATATTGCCAAAATTGAATCAGGCTCATTCTCGCTGATGTTTGAAGTGATTGATATTACTGAGGTACTGGAAGACGCAATTGATTTGCAGGCAGTTCCGATCAAGGAAAAAGGTTTAAATTTGAGTTTGCCTACTGCCAGCGATCCAATTACGGTGTATGCAGACCCAGAGAAGCTCAAGCAGGTGTTTTTGAACGTGTTGAGCAATTCGGTTAAGTTTACGGAGTCCGGCAGCATTAGTATATCGATGAATCTTGAGTCTAATAAAAACAAAAGTCCTGATGTTGTCAACGGGAATTCACCAGAAACTACCACAACTCTGAACACTGACGGCGAATGGGTGGTGGTGACTGTTAAAGATACCGGAATTGGTATCGCTCCTGAGCAACAACAGAAATTGTTTCAGCCTTTTGTGATGGCTGACGGCTCTACGACTCGCAGATTTGGTGGCAACGGCTTGGGCTTGGCTATTTCTCGGAAGATTATGGAATCGATGAGAGGGAGCATTACGCTGCACAGTGAAGGCATCAATCAAGGTGCTACTGTAGTAATTTCTTTGCCCGTTACTCAGCAGTCCAATTCTCATGTTGACAATCAGGAATCGCTTAAGGAAAATGCCATGTTTCAAGGTTAGGAGCGATCGGTGAATTATGGAATAATACTTAAGGTTTGTCCATCGAGTTGGAGGGACTTGCTCAAAGCACTGAGAATGTGGATTAATTGGACAGATGCAGAGCCGGAAGAGGTCGGGCAAGGAGTATTTGTTTGGATGCAGTTGAGGAAGCGATCGCACACTTGACGCAGCGGTTCTACTGGTTCTAAATTTAATATTTCGCGACTTTTAATCGTTTGCTGGGAAGTTATGGCGCTGCTTAAACTGTTATCGTCGCCGTTATCTGAATTTCCTCGTTGTAAAATTAGGGGCGCTTCTGACGACATTTCATCAAAAATTAAGGTTCCTAAACTGCCGACAACTGTTAGTCGCCGCTGTTTGTCGGGATTTAGCCAGCACAGGTGAATGAATGCTTGAAATCCGTCTGGGTAGGTGAGTGTTACCCAAACTAAATCTGCTAGTCCTTCTAAAGGATTTAGTGGGAAAATTGCAGGAGAAAGTGGATTTTGTATTCCTTCTTCATTCCCCCCTTGGGGGGGGTAGGGGGGGGTTCTTCTTCCTTCCCCCTTTTTGGACGAGGAGGGGGTTGCCTTCTGAAACACAGTACCGATCGCCCTGACTTGAATTGGGGTTTGTTCCAGCCAGGTATTAAAAATAGCAATGTCATGGACTGCTAAGTCCCACAGGGCATCAACATCATGCCGTACCGGTTCGAGATGAGTGCGCTGGGCGTAACCGTAGCGCAATTTTCCCAGTTGATGTTGTTGAATCATCCTTTGGCCGCGATCGACTGCTGGATGGAATAGATAGGTGTGATCCACGAAAAGTTGTCGCTGCTGTTTTTCGGCTAACTGACAGAGTTTTATGGCTTCACTGTTGTTGAGGGCGAGGGGTTTTTCTACCAAAACGTGGTAACCACTGTTAAGTGCTGCTGCTGTCAGGGTGTAGTGGGTGGAGGCCGGTGTGGCGATCGCCACAGCCTCTAGCCCTGGCAATTCTTGCACTTGATCCCAATCACCAGCTAAAATTACATTTTCATTGAGATTAAACTGTTTTTTGACTACTGCCAATGAATCTGGATTCGGGTCTACGATCGCTAAAACTTCGCTGTCAGGATGTTCTAAAAAGTTGCGAATTAGATTAACTCCCCAGCGGCCAGCACCCAATACAGCTATTCCGATTTTCATTTGTTATTAATGACTACTGACTACTGACTACTGACTACTGTCAACTGTCAACTGACTATTAACTAATTTATTAAAAGCAGCCTGAGCTGCCGCTTGTTCAGCCGCTTTGATCGATCGACCTTTTCCCTCTGCTAGCAACTCTTCTTGAAGTCGAACCTCAGCAGTAAAGCGGTCCTCACCACCCTGAACTGTCCCAGTTTCTTTCACACTATATTTTGGCAAAGTTTTGTATTTACCTTGAGTCAATTCCTGGAGAGCAGCTTTGTAGTTTTGGCGGGCCGGATCGCTGCGGATTTCCGTTGCTAGCCGCTTAAAATGGGTGTCTAACCAAGGGCGAATTAATTCTAACGTGTGGGTACTCAAATAAAGCGCAGCCAGTAAGGCTTCCAGGGCATCAGCCCGTCGGCTTTCCGTGCCTGTTTTGTCGCTAGCGGCACTGCTAGCCACAATCAAATAGCGATCGAATCCGTAACTGTCAGCGATTTTTGCAAGAATGCGATCGCTCACCAAGATCGATCGAATAGCAGCAAATTCGCCTACAGAACAGTCAGGATAAATCTCGAACAACAACTCCGACGCAGTAAGCCGCACAACTGCATCGCCCACAAATTCTAACTGTTCATAATTTGCCTTAGCTGATGCACTAGAATGAGTCAAAGCTAAATCGACCAAATCCCATTTAATTGAAGGCTGATTGGATAGTCCCAATTTTTCAGCTAAGTTTTCAAGTTCTTTTTGACGATCAGGATAAATAGAATTCATAGGGAATTTGTTATTTGTTATTTGTTATTTGTTATTTGTTATTTGTTATTTGTTATATAATCGGTTTCCGAACTTCTTTCTAGGGATTTTGGTGGGGAAAAAGTCGGACATAAGCCGGGTTCTGTTCTCTCAACTGCAAGCAATTTTCGAGGGCAGTTATCTATCTGGGACGCCTGTTACCAGACGCCTCAAGCGGTACCAAAAAACGGAACTGGTAAAAAACCAACCGTAGTTCCTCCGACCTTGCTCCCAACCGGGGTTTACCTAGCCAGCACCTCTCGATGCTGCTGGTGCGCTCTTACCGCACCTTTGCACCCTTACCCTTACCAATTTTAGACTTTCAATTCTGGATTTTCGATTCAATCTAAAATCTAAAATTTAAAATCTAAAATCGGGGGGCGGTATATTTCTGTGGCACTATCCTCGCGATCGCTCGCACTGGGCGTTACCCAGCAAGTTTGGTCTTTCGGGAGCCCGGACTTTCCTCAGATTAACTTTCGCCAATCCGCAACCGCCTGCGCCTACTTTTTCCCCAAATGTATTGTACGCGATCGCTTGTTACTTTCGTGGATCATTTTTAACAGTAGAAAAATTTTCAAACCAGCCACGCCGCCAAAAGAAGTAAACTAAACTAGAGGCGATCGCACCCATCAACCCCAAACAAAGCGGATAGCCCAAATACCAGTTCAGTTCTGGCATATTCAAAGGAGATTTCTCCGTATTAAAATTCATACCATAGATTCCCGCCACAAAAGTCAGAGGGATAAAAATGCTAGACATTACGGTCAGCAATTTCATGATTTCATTCATTTTATTTCCCATCGAGGACAAATAAACATCCATCAAACCCGAAGACAATTCCCGGTAAGTTTCCACCATATCCATCACCTGCACCGTGTGATCGTAACAGTCGCGCAGGTAAATTCGCACCTCTGGACTAATCAAATCGCTGCTATCTCGAATTAGCACATTAATTGCATCTCGTTGCGGCCAAATTGCGCGGCGCAGCGTCAGCAAGTCTCTGCGGATTTTATAGATTTTTTCGAGGGTTTTGCGAGTCGGCCTCGCCACCACTTCATCTTCTAGTTCCTCTATACGTTCTCCATACACTTCTAATACTGGGAAGAATCCATCTATAATCGAATCTAACAGAGTATAAGCTAGATAATCTGCTCCGTGTTTGCGGATAATTCCTTTTCCTTTACGAATGCGATCGCGCACGGGGTCAAAACAATCATAGTCCGGTTCTTCCTGAACAGTTAGCAAGTAATGTTTACCCAAAATAAAACTAACTTGTTCTTTATGAAAATCATATGAATTAGGCTTAATCATCACCATCCAGGCAATAATTAAAAGATGGTCTTCATAGTCTACAACCTTCGGTCGCTGGGGGACATTAACTACATCTTCTTGAGCAATCAGATGTAAATTAAACACTTCACCCATTTGTCGCCAAGTTTCTTTATTTCCCAATCCCAACAACTCGACCCAAGACACAGATTCTGTATCTAAATAAGCAGCAGCGTCTTGAGGATTTGCCAAGTGTGATCGAGTAGCTGTTGCTTCGCAATAGTCAATTAATACAATTTCTGGAGGCGGCGCATCAGGCTCTAAGTCGAGAGTTCCTGGCAGAGATCCCTGATCGTCATAAAAATAATCAACATAGGAATCATCATCATCTTTATTTTTTTTTGGAACGGGATTAGACGTATTTAGATTGTTGTGTATCATGTTGATATTGCTTATTTTCAGTAGCTTTAATCAGATTATCATTTTTTCAGTAAAACAACCAATGACTAATGACTAATGACTAATGACTAATTACCTTTGCCGAATTGGAATTTCGATCGCAAATTCAGTTCCTCCTCCTGGTGTGGAAACACATCGCAGAGTACCACAGTGTCTTTCTACCACAATCTGATAGCTGATAGAAAGTCCCAAACCAGTACCTTTTCCGACTGGTTTAGTAGTGAAAAACGGATCAAATATCCGAGATTTAACAGATTCTTCCATGCCTGGGCCATTGTCTGAAATTGCGATCGCAATCCGATTATTTTCCAAAACCTCCGTGCGAATCATAATCCAATGTGATGCGTTGCAACCTACGGGTAAATCAGGCGAATCTTGCCGTTCCGTTCCCGAAACACCCCCAACTTCCAACTTCCTATTTCTGACAGTTCCTAAAGCATCAATCGCATTACTTAATATATTCATAAATACTTGATTTAACTGTCCTACATAGCACTGTACTGGTGGTAACTCTCCATATTCTTTGACGATTTCAATATTGCGAATTCTGCCATTTTCTTTAATTCGGTGTTGCAGAATCAACAGCGCACTATCAATTCCTTGGTGAATATCAACACGCTTAATATCCGATTCTTCAAGACGAGAAAAGTTTCTCAAAGATAAGACAATTTGGCGAATGCGTTCTGCTCCTATTTTAATTGAATTTAGTAGGTGTGGAAAATCTTCTTTCATAAATTCTATTTCTATTTCTTCAGCTAAATCAGCGATAACAGAAACAGGTTCTGGATAATGCTCTTGGTACATACAGCACAATTTAAACAAATTTTCGGCATATTCACTAGCGTAAGCAACATTACCATAAATAAAACTTATTGGATTATTAATTTCGTGAGCAATTCCGGCAACTAGCTGCCCCAAACTAGACATTTTTTCCGCTTGAATTAGTTGAGATTGAGTTCTGCCTAGCTGTTTTAAAGCTTGCTTTAGCTCATAATTTTTATCTTTTAATTTAAATTCGGCTTGTTTGCGTAGGGTAATATTGCGAGATATAATGATGATTTGAGTAGCGTTAAAAGGCAAAAATCTTGCTTCATATTGTTGTTGTTGTTCGGATATTTCTAGGGAATATTCTAAGGTGATGGAAATGGTATTTTCTATAGTTTCAATAATGGCTTTTTCAAATTGACTGGCAACATTTACGGGCAAAATATCTAACATTCGTTTGCCTAAAAACTCTTCGGCAGGAATGTAAAGATCCGATGAATCTCCTGACAAATAATCTAAGATAACGCCATCAGCATTGAGTCGGAAGTACAAATCTGGTAGGGTTCTAAAAACAGCTTCTAACTCAGAAGTTTTTTGTTGTAGTGCTTCTAGAGCATAATAGCGATCGCTATTATCGAAAATTACTCCATCCAAACAGTAGACGTTTCCATCTTCGTCGAATACAGGAGAACCTTTATCGCACACCCATTTAATTGTTCCGTCTGCTGCCAGTAGGCGGTATTCTAAGCTGTAGGACTGTTTATTTTCGATTCCTTGCCGAATGGTTGCTTCAACTTGCGCCACATCTTCTGAGTAAATAACGCTGGCAAAAGTCCGCCCTCTCCTGTCGGAAAGTAATCTAAAATCAGTAGCTGGATAACCCGTGAGTGAGTAAACTGCATCGCTAATAAAACTTGCGGAAAAATCGCACCGCCACCGATAGACTACTCCTGGAATGTTAGCTACCAAAGAGCGAAATCTTGCTTCACTTCTACGCAAAGCGGCTTCGGATTTATGGCGTTCAGTAATATCGTGAGCGAAAGACAGCACTGCAAATATATGGCTTTCAGTGTCGCGGAGAGGGACTTTTTGGGTATCAAAAATATGTATTGAACCATCAGCGAATATTGCTGAATCGCAGGGATTATGAATTATTTCACCTGCTAACACGGCCAAGTCATCTTTCCGTATTTTTCGGATGTTTTCGGCAGCATTTTCAACTATAATGTCTTCGTAAGTCATCAGCTCTAAATCAGATTTTCCGATGATTTCTTCTACTGTTTTACCAAGAGCTTGAGCAAAGCTATTATTCGCTAAAATACAACGAAAATCTTGATCTTTAGCAAAAATCCAGTCACTGCTTTTGTCAATAACAGCTCGCAACAGTTGTTCGGAACGTTCGGTTTGTTCTAAGGCTCGCTGTAGTTCTAATTCGAGGGTTTTGCGATCGGTAATGTTTTCAAAGGCTACGCCGATGCAGTTGTTGGGTAATGGAAAAGCTTTGATAGAAAAAGCGCGGGTTATTCTGCCACTTTCTGCGCAATCAATGTCTTCAAGTTCTACGGCTTTTTGGTTGCGAATTACGGAGGAAAATACTTGGGGAATATTTTTCGATCGCGAATTTGGAAAAATCTCGTCGATCGTCATTCCTAGAACATCTGCCATTTCTAATCCGGTAAACTTGGTAGCAGCGGGATTGGAGGCGATCGCCCTTAAGGTGCTATCGTCGTCCATATCTTCTAAATGGTAGACGTACAAACCTATTTGCATATTTTCGACAATTTGGTCGTAGAGACGGACACTTTCGTCTACCTGTCGGCGTTCCGTGATATCTTCGGTAATGCCCAAAACGTACTGAGGATTGCCTTTTGAGTCGAGAATTGGCACTTTCCTGGTGTGCAATATTCTCATGCCTTTGTGGCGAGTTTGAAAGGGTTCTTCGAGGATTTCGGTGATGCGGGACTGGCTTTGATAGCGAGTCAAAAATTCCCGATCTTGAGCTGTGGAAACATCTGCTTGTTCTTTAGAATAAATATCGTAGTCATTTTTGCCGATCGCCTCGGCTGAAGTCACACCTGCGATCGTTTCTCCCGCTTTATTCCACAGCACAAATTTCAGCGAGGAAGCATCCTTGGCAAAAACGCCTACTGGCAGATTTTCTACTACTGAAGTGAGGAATGCTCTAGCTGATTTTAATTCAGCTTCTGCACGCTTGCGTTCGATGCCTAAAGCAATGACATCAGCAACCGATGCTAGAGTTTCCAGAAAAGATTCTGTCATCGGTTGAGCGCTAACAATTCCCATGACTCCCACTAAGCGTTCTTCGACAATCAAAGGATAGCCAGAAAAAGTGACAAGTGCTTGTTGAGAATTGCAATTTACTCCATAATTTGGATGATTAATAATTGCCAATTCCGACAAATTGCCGATTATTTTTTTCTCTAATCCTGGGGCATTTAATTTAACATTATTCGGTTCCAATACGCAGTCAACTTGCGGCTTTAGGCTTTGGGCAATCTCATTGATTTTGACTGCAACAAAGCTCGCCATATTTTCTTGCTGGCTAGATATTCCGGCTGATGCCTGGATTTCCAGGACATTTTGTTGAGCGTTGAAAGTCCAAATTTCAGCAGAGACAACATCCAGATTTTGGATTATTGCCTCGCAGCAGGGCATCAGGATATCTTGAGGGTATTTAGTCAGAGCAATGCCAACATCGGCTACCATTGCCGTTAGTCTAGTCCCTTGGGATTTTGCTGCTTCTAAGATTTTGCGATCTGTGATATCTTCTACCAAAGAAAGTACGGTAAAAGTGTCCCCGCTACGAATAATCGAGTTGAACCAGCGGCACCAAATTACTGTTCCGCTTTTGGTATAATTGCGGTTAATTGAAGTATTACCTTTGCCCGTTGCCAGTTCAAGCTCGATCGCACTTACAGCCTCTCTGTCTTCCGGGCAAACCAAAGCCAAATCATCGAACCGCTTGCCCATCATATCATCAGATGTCCAGCCAAAGATTTCCTCAGCGCGTTTCGACCACTGAATGATCCGAAAATTTTCATCCCAGCCTACCATCGCCAACGGACTGTTAGCCGCATTCAACCAAAGTAAATGATTCGATCGGCGCAACTGCTGAGTTTTCTGCTGTTGCCAGTGGTAGTGCCGAGTGATATCTCTACCAACAGCAAAAACCCGTATCTGATTGCTAGAAACATCCATGACTGGCGTGTAAGCCGTTTCATAAATTTTAATCCCGCCGTCTACCTCTATTACCTCATGAATTGCCAGCCTTTTTTCCCCTGTGAGCAATACTTGTTGGAGGCAGGAATCTATCTGAGAGATTATATTTTTGAGGGCAGGATTATTGGGATATAATTTTAGTAAGTCTTGATTGGTTCTGTGGACTATTTCAGAAGGCTCCAATTGCATCCAAGCAGCAGCAATCGGATTAACAGATAGATATTTTTGCTGCCCGTCGCACTCTAGGAAAGCATCAACAGAGTTAGAGAAGAAAGACTGAAACCAGTTAATAACTTCCTGCATGGGTATTTTTCAAGCTGTGGCAAGTTAAGCTCTATAATTTTCATAAAAATAGTTTAACTTACTAAAATATTTTGTGCACCCTAGCACTTTTAGAGCAGCGACCACTCTTGATGATACAAAAATTTAATTCCTTTTTTTTTATTTGGAGATATATTAATTAAAGCAGAGTTGCTTTTTCTTAACAAGATGCAACGTATATAGAATATACAACAGTTTTGAGTTCTATGGATACCTTTGGGTAATTGGGCATCGGGAATTGGGCATCGGGCATCGGGAATTGGGAATTGGGCATCGGGAATTGGGAATTGGGCATCGGGCATCGGGAATTGGGCATCTTCCAAAAAGGCTGTGAAGAACAGGCAGGATGCCTGTTCCACAATAGTTATGGGAGATCTACAGTTAGCAGTTAACAGTTAACAGTTAACAATTAACAGTCAACAGTCAACATCACCTGACGGTGCAACCGGAATTGATCTTACATCATGCCCATGCCGCCCATGCCGCCCATGCCGCCCATGCCGCCCATGCCACCCATGCCACCCATGCCGCCCATGCCGCCCATGTCGCCCATGTCGCCGCCAGCTTTTTTCGGTTCTGGTTTTTCGACAATCACAGCTTCAGTGGTCAAAACCATACCAGCAATAGAACCAGCATTCTGTAGGGCCGATCGCACTACCTTAGCTGGATCAATGATCCCAGCAGCAATCATATCTTCGTAAACATCAGTCAGAGCATTGTAGCCAACGTTAAACTCGCTAACGCGCACACGCTCGATCACGATCGAACCTTCAACGCCTGCATTATCCGCGATTTGACGCAAAGGTGCTTCCAAAGCTTTCGCAACCAAGTCAGCGCCAAGCTGTTCTTCGGCACCTAAGGTAGCTCGGATTGCAGCTATCTTGGTGATCAAGTGAATTAG
>JAYTZD010000071.1:0-2138 GCA_043742065.1 Oscillatoriales bacterium | reverse complement strand
GAGCAAGGTGGAATCGCCCGCCGCAATGACAATCCCGATGACATTACCAGCCGCGAGTTTCAAAAGCTGATTTATGGCGATCGCAGTCCTTACGCCCGTACTGTAGAATACAAAACTCTGGCGAATATTTCCCGCGAGGATTTGGTCGGTTTTTACCAGAAATATTTTCATCCCAAGAATATGATTTTGGGGATTTCTGGTGACTTTGATACGGCAAAAATGCGATCGCTCATCGAGTCAAAATTCGGCAACTGGGAACCGACTCAGAGTGCAGAAATGCCACCATTACCAACCGTATCACCAGCCAAGCAAGGTGGCATATATTTGGTAAATCAGCCGCAATTGAGCCAAAGTTATGTGCAGATGGGACATTTGGGCGGAGTCTTAAATAGTCCAGATTACGGTGCTTTGGATGTGATGAATGGGGTTTTGAATGGTTTTGGGGGCCGTTTGTTCAATAATGTGCGATCGCGCCAAGGATTAGCTTATTCAGTCTATGCTGCTTGGAGTCCCAGGTTTGACTATCCAGGCGTGTTTATCGCTGGAGGCCAAACGCGATCGGAGGCAACAGTACCATTTATCAAAGCAATTCGCACCGAGATCGATCGCATCCGCACCGAAGCCATTACCCCAGAAGAATTAGCTTTTGCTAAAGACTCAAAAATCAATTCATTCCTGTTCAAATTTGAAGATCCCAGTCAAACTTTGGCGCGCGTCATGAACTACGAATACTACGGTTATCCCCAAGATTTCATTTTTAGCTACCGTAGCAGCATTGAAAAAGCCACAATTGCCGATGTACAGCGCGTCGCTAATACTTACTTGAAACCAGAAAATTTGGTAACATTAATTGTGGGAAATAATGCGGGAATTCAACCACCTTTATCGAGTTTGGGAACTGCGGTGAAAGTTGAATCAGTCGATATCACAATTCCCTCGGCTTGATTTAATATCGTTTCCGGCTGCATCGGTATGATAGAGGAGACGGCATTGCCGTTTCCCTACAAGATTATATCGTTTCCGGCTGCATCGGTATGATAGAGGACACGGCAATGCCGTTTCCCTACAAGATTATATCGTTTCCGGCTGCATCGGTATGATAGAGGAGACGGCAATGCCGTGTCCCTACAAGATTATTTTGGGTAGGGAAACGGCATTGCTGTCTCCTAATTTCGACTTTTTCATCCATCGCCTACTACTTCCCAAATTTTTGCAAAATTCTCTGCACTCCATCCTTTTCTAGTCTCTCAAACTGCTGGCGTTGATCAGCAGTAAAAACAGTTGTAACTTGTCCTTTATCCGAAATCTGTGCTTCCAAAACTCCACGGTTGAAGAATACAACTTCACCGGAATGAAAAAAGACGATCGCCCTAACCCGATCGCCCTTCAACCAAAATCCCACTCCATCTCCCGCTTCCAGCAGGGCTTCCGATGCACTGACAATGGTTTTACCTGCATTTGTCGAACACATTATATAGCTAACATTTTTGACAGTTTTTGTGGCTTTTTCACAGGGTTGAGCCTGAAGTTGTTTCAATTCTTGAGTATAATTCGCCTGATTCATCACAGGCTTAATTTGATTCAGCAAACAGCGATCAGGTATGCCATCACCATTATCATCTATTCGGATGTCGTCTTGTTGTCCGTCTCGATCGCAATCAATCGCCTGTCCAATCTGTCTACCTGGTTTCGCCGATTGTGCTAGTGCATCGCCTCCGATCACAGAGCTTAATAATACCAGGGCGATCGACAATAATTTAAAAAATGTCATATTGAATCCGGTAGCAATAACTCTTTATTTCCCTAGTCTTAAAAATTTTACCTGCAAACTAAGATTTTGGCGCTCTTTGTCGCAACCCTGAACAATTTGTAGCTATTGTAACTGGGCGGGAATTGTAGCACCCGAAAAAGTAGAATTGCGATCGAAAAAATAAAGAAATAAGGTTAATTTGCTTCAAAACTTGAGGTTTGGGTGTACTGAAATTGCCATGAAAGTCGATCGAGCTTTCAATACAGGAGTTGGGCGATCGATCTTTTGATGCGAGCATCTCATTTTTGCAAACATATCCGTAGGGGCGAAGCATTCCGGCAGTAAGTCTTTGCTTATAACTAATAAATTATCTGCCGGAATGCTTCGC
>JAYTZD010000070.1:0-2138 GCA_043742065.1 Oscillatoriales bacterium | reverse complement strand
CGGCCGCCCAAACCGAGATAATCCACAATCCAGTATTCGGGAATCCCGATTAGTTCGTATTCACCTACTTTTTTGATGTAGTCATCTTGCCAATTCGTGCTAACGACTTCAACAACCAGTGGAATTGATGCGCCTTGAGTTACAGTTGAGAACTTTTTCCACAGAGGTTCTGATGCTAAATTGGTTTCATTTAAGATCAGAATATCTGGAGAATAAGCCGAGTCGCTTTCCAGAGGCTTAACTAATGCTTGTTTAGGAATGAGGTACGGCCGGTTTAGCCTAACAAATTCAATAGTTAATTCCGAGGCTAAGAAACCGATGACTTCTTCATGTTTTCCCGGTGGCTGGGCTATTTCAATAATCCCTCCGTTGTGCAATTCATAACGTCCGTTTTCTGGCTTCCATTCCGCAAATTCTTCAAAAGTTAGCGTTTTAGTTGCTATTTGAATCATGGTTATTCTCCCTACAATTACTCACAGCCAGGAGACGGCAGTGCCGTGTCCCTACAATTAATCACAGCCAGGAGACGGCAGTGCCGTGTCCCTACAATTACTCACAGCCAGGAGACGGCAATGCCGTGTCCCTACAATTAATCATAGTAGGGAAACGGCACTGCCGTCTCCTCATTCCCAATTCCCCATGCCCAATTCCCTCTTTGGCCAATTCCCAATTCCCAATTCCCAATTCCCCATGCCCAATTCCCAATTCCCCATGCCCAATTCCCCATGCCCAATTCCCAATTACCATTTAATCAACTGTGCATCTTGATTGAAAAACTGCCGACACAATCCCTCAGTTAATAACAAAGTTGCGATTAAAGTTGCCAGCGCTAACACAAACATAATCAAAATCTGGTAAGATGCTGCATCAAGAGGAGCAACACCGCTGAGCATTTGACCTGTCATCATACCGGGCAAAGTCACGATTCCCACAACAGTCATTGTATTTAAAGTCGGGATTAATCCAGCTTTAATTGCATCTTTGCGATACTGATTGACAGCTTGTTGCGGGGTTGAACCCAAACTTAAATGGGTTTCTATTTCTAACTGACTACTATTAATTGTACTGACAAGTCTTTCACCCGCGATCGCACTTGCATTCATCGCATTACCCAATATCATCCCCGCTAAAGGAATCAGGTATTGCGGTTCATACCAAGGCTGAGGTTGCAAAATTAGCAAATTTGTATAGGCCAAAGTCAAGGCTGTACTGATCAAAATCGCACCCGAAACTAAGGGTAGTAAGTTCTTGATTTTTTTGCTGATCCGGTTGCTGGCCACTACGCTAGCTGTTGTCAGCATGATTGCTAACACCGCTGAAACCAGCCAAGGATTTTTAGCATTGGGATCAAATACGACTGCGAGCACGTAGCCGACTAAAATTAACTGGATTAAGGTGCGCCCCGCCGCGATCGCGATCGACCCCTCCAGCCCCAATCCCTGCCACGCCGAAAGCCCGATCGCGATCGCCACCATCCCCAAAGCCCAACCCAAATCCGTAAAATCTAGCAGAATTAACACAGGCCCTCCCTTTCGATCAAGTGATTATTTGCCCGTCCAACTATAAGATATTTCAATAAACGTTTCTGAAAAACAGTTTTGCTGCAAGAATTTGCTTTGATTATGGTTGAAATTAGTGGTGTCAAGAGTGAATAATGTTCCCCCCCTCGACTTAAGCCGTCAATACGCCCAGATTGGCGACGAGATGGCCGCAGCGGTGCAAAAAGTGCTAGCCTCTGGTGCTTACATCGGCGGCCCCGCTGTCAAAACTTTTGAACAAGAGTTCGCCAACTACATCGGCGTTTCCGATTGCGTTGGTTGCAACTCCGGCACCGATGCCCTAATTTTGGCCTTGCGGGCGCTCAAAATTGGCCCCGGCGATGAAGTGATCACCACTCCTTTTACATTTTTTGCTTCGGCTGAAACAATTAGCGCCGTCGGTGCAACTCCAGTGTTTGTCGATATTGATGCTGCGACATTTAACATGGATCTCGATCACCTCGAAGCAGCCATTACCCAAAAAACCAAAGCAATTATGCCAGTCCACATCTTCGGGCAACCGATGGATATGACTCGGTTAATGGACATTGCCAACAAGCACAATTTAGCCGTAATCGAAGATTGCGCCCAATCTGTCGG
>JAYTZD010000069.1:0-4362 GCA_043742065.1 Oscillatoriales bacterium | reverse complement strand
TAATAATTTCGATGCTACCGGATTTGATATTACACCATTCTCAATCAGCCTTTTATGAACAGGCAAGATGCCTGTTTCACAATAAAATTGATCCCTTGTGGAACAGGCATCTTGCCTGTTCTGTCGATCTGCTATCAGATTGTGGTAAAAAAATATAAGGGGAATTCTGCGACTATTTGTACACCAGGGCAGCGATCGGAATTCTGGATTGAAATTTCGCGAAGCAATTATGTTAAAAAAATTACCTTTGCCCTGGTTTCGCTACACTCCAGCGGGTTTGACACTGACTTTGGGCATAGGATTGTCCGCACTGGCATTCGTCGTTATCTGGAACTGGGAAAACGGGCGCTGGGACTATCAAACCAACCGTAGTATTGACGATATCTCGATCGCCCTCGAACGCCAAATCAACTCCGATTTAGACGCAGTTCTCGCCCTCAGCGACTACATGAAAGCCTTCGGGACAGTCGATAGATCTTCTTTTGCGCGATTTGTCGGCCGTCCCCTATCAGTCCACCCCAGTCTGCAAATCCTAGCTTGGGTGCCCCGTATCCCTAATCGCGATCGGGCAAACTACGAAGCCCAAAACAAAACCCAAAACAATCCCAACTTCCAGATTACAGAACCAGATGCCAAAGGACAACTGATTCCGGCAGGTCAGCGTTCCGAATATTTCCCTGGTTTGTACGTCGAACCCGCAGCCAAAAGCCAGACTGTTTTGGGCTTTGACTTCGCCTCCCGCCCAGAAATCCACGCAGCACTCGAACAGGGGCGCGATACTGGAGAAATGATTGTCACCAGCCAGATTGGTTTAATCGAAAACAATTCCTCAGAACTGGATCTTTTAGCCATAGTCCCAATTTACACAAACAGCGCCAAACCAACTACCATCGAATCCCGTCGCGAATTGCTACAAGGATTTGTTGTGGGAGTATTTCGAGGCAAAGATATTTTCCAAACCTCTTTGAAAGGACGCAATACCGACTATCTGAATATTTATCTATCTAGCGAGACTCCAGGCAAGCAAGAAGCATCCATACTTTCAACAGACACGTCCCGCCCCGTTTTCAGAGATACGACAGCCAAAGAGCAAATTAACCAGTTTTCAGTGCTTTTTCAATCCGCCAGCCAACAAGTTTTTCCAGCACCCGCCGGTGTGCCACAGCACGTAAAGTTAAGCTGTCCGATTCTGCAAAATCCAGGCCCTGACTATACAGCTTGCAGAAGACACCCCAAAATTAACGATCGCGATTGGTCTGTCTACGTCTCAGCAACGGCAGAAATTGGCAAAACTCGTAAACATTGGCGTTCTTGGGGAACTCTCACGATGGGGATGCTATGGACTCTGATTCCCGTCACTTATATGCTGACAGCCTTGAGTCGCACCGCCCAAATCGAAAAACTAGCCCAAGAAAGAGCCCGCCAAGCTTCCCAGTTGCAGGATGCTTACCAACAGTTGGAAGCTGAACAAACCAAGTCGGATCAACTGCTATTAAACGTGTTGCCGGCCGCGATTGTCCAGCGTTTGAAGCGCAACGAAAAAAATATTGCCGAAAGCTTTGGGGAAGTAACAGTAATGTTTGCCGATATTGTCGGGTTTACAGAACTTTCATCGAGAATTTCAGCGACTGCGGTAGTAGAAGTGCTCAATGATATTTTTTCAGCTTTTGACCACTTAGCCGATCGCCACGGTTTAGAGAAAATTAAAACTATTGGTGATGCTTACATGGTAGTCGGTGGTGTGCCGACTGCTCGACCAGATCATGCCGAGGCGATTGCAGCAATGGCGATCGATATGCTACAAGAAATTCGCCGTCTCAGTTTAGTACATTCGGAACCTTTCAGCATTCGGATCGGCATTCACACTGGGCCTGTAGTAGCCGGAGTCATCGGCCTGAAAAAGTTTATTTATGACCTTTGGGGCGACACTGTGAATATTGCTTCACGCATGGAATCTCACGGGATTACAGGCTGCATTCAAGTCACCGTAGAAACCTATGAGATCTTAAAGGATAAGTACACTTTTCAGAAGCGTGGCGCTATTCAAATTAAAGGCAAAGGCTACATGATTACTTATTTGCTCACTGGGCCGAAAGAATAGTTATTGGTTATTTGTTATTGGTTATTTGTTATTGGTTATTTGTTATTACCGGAAATCAGGAGACGGCAATGCCGTGTCCCTACAATTGATCTGACGTAGGGACACGGCACTGCCGTCTCCTCTATCATTCCGATGCAACCGGATTTGATATAACAAATAAGAACTAACTAACAAACTAACAACATCAATTCTTCCGCCATTTCAAAATTAGCCGTCACACTTTGGACATCATCCAAATCTTCCAGTGCATCCATCAACTTCAAGAGCGATCGAGCTTTTTCAGGATTATCCATTTCCACTGTCATACTAGGAATCCAGCGAATTTCTGACTGCCAAACTTGAAAACCTTTATTCTTCAAAACATCAGAAAGATTTTCCAAATTAGCCACATTTGTAAATACCTCTGCACCCTCATTATCCTCATCAATTGATATCAACTCATAGGATTCTGCATCTGCTTCTAAAGACGCTTCAAACAATTTTTCCTCTTCAATAGAACCGCGTACCGTACAAACCCCTTTCTCGTCGAACATCCAGCCCACACAGCCCATTTCACCGAGGTTTCCACCATTTTTACTAAAAGCTTCCCGCAAGTCCGCCGCCGTGCGATTACGGTTGTCTGTCAGCGCTTCAATCAGAATAGCCACACCGCCGATTCCGTAACCTTCATAGCGGATAGCTTCTAACTCCGAACCTCCGCCAGCCAAACCGGCACCTTTTGCGATCGCCCTTTCGATGTTTTCACTAGGAATACTAGCCGCTTTTGCTTTTTCAATAGCGGTTCGCAGTTGAAAATTGCCAGCCGGATCAGGTACTCCGCTGCGGGCTGCGACAATAATTTCGCGAGATATTCTAGCAAAAACTTTGCCTTTAGCGGAATCAACTCTAGCTTTTTGGCGTTTAATAGTCGCCCACTTACTGTGTCCAGACATACCGATTTGTGATTGATATTTTTGAGTGAATTTGAGGACAAATTTAAATTTTAATTAAACCGGATAAGGGTTTCAGTGTCTGTGAGGTGGGAAGTATCGCCATTAAGTGCGATCGACCATTTGTCCTCAACCCGCACCACTTTCACCAAACAGCACAGAGAAGCATTAATTTGCGTTTCCACACCGCCAGCCAGCCCGATCGCAGTTCCTAAAACCGACGAACCATGACCCACTAACAGTATATCTTCAGAAAACTCAGCGGCAAGGCGTTTAGCAGTTTCTCCAGCCCTTTTGAGACAAGCTTCGCCTGTTTCGGGATAATTAGCAATGCCACCTTTATAAGAAGCATCAATCCGAGGGAAACGCTGACACAAAGCCTCGACAGACTCAGTTTCTGGCATTTCCGTCATCCATTCAGGATTCAGCCATTCGCACAATCCCCACTCTAGTTTCAGCGGCAAATCCAGGGCTTCGGCCGCGTAATTTGCCGTTTCGACAGTTCGCAGAAAAGGGGAGGCGAAAATGTGAGAAATTGCTTCACCTTTGAGGCGTTTGGCTAGTTGTTTGGCTTGAACGTGTCCATCTTCAGAAAGGTGCGGATCATAGCGGTTTTCTGCGGTCAGAAACCAGTCGGGGTTTACGAAGTCGATGCGGTTTCCGTGTCGTGCGATCCAGACTGTTTGTGGCATGAGTTGTTTTGAGTTTGGCTTCTTGATGTAAGTAGATGAGTGAGAAAATATACAAGTATGTCATTGCGAGTGAAACGAAGCAATCGCAAAAGTTTTGCCAGCTTTACACTCGGTTACACAGTAATATTTATTTGCACCTACCTACTTAAGATTATATCAAAGATGAGAAAATTTGATACGTTTGATTAGCGCCAGAAAAGTAACACGAGTGGAGCGAGAAGTTTATGAATAAGGATGAAACAGGGATGGACGACGATCTGCAATCAGAATATGATTTGAGGAGTTTACGTGTCAGAAAAGTAGGATCTGGACGAAAGAGTTTTGGTGGTGTAAATATTCGCTTAAAACCCGATGTTGCAGAGATGTTTCCCGATTCTGAAGCGGTGAATATAGATTTTGTAGGTTGGGTTAAGGCTTTGCGAAACCCAACTCTCTTAAAATGATGTTTCCCGATTCTGAAGCGGTGAATATAGATTTTGTAGATTTTGTAGGTTGGGTTAAGGCTTTGCAAAACCCAACTCTCTTAAAATAATGAAACCTATATGAATTCGCCAATACTCTTTGTTAACTGCCGAATACTGTAACTCGCCGCGCTCCATACTCGCAACAACTGATCGCCTCCTTTTTGAAACTCATAGGA
>JAYTZD010000068.1:0-4367 GCA_043742065.1 Oscillatoriales bacterium | reverse complement strand
ATCGCCAAACTCGAATCCAACCAGTTTCCATTCAAGACAATACCCTTGATCGACAAGCAAATTGAAGTACCTTCTTCCTTCTTCCTTCTTCCTTCTTCCTTCTTCCTTCTTCCTTCTCTAACTTCCCGGCCGCAAATAATCCAAAAATCGATCGCCCGAATCGGCCCGAATCAACGCAACCACAACATCCGGCAAACTTCCCAAACTCGGATAAACCAAATAACGCGGTTCCCACTGCGGCCCAAACTTATCTTTAAAACTGTGCAATCCCTTAAAATTATAAAACTTACTCAAGTGGTCGGAAAGATAAATCAACACCTTTTCCAACCGCCCGCATTTCTCAGCTTCTCCGACTCCCGCCAAAGCTGATAAACCCAAATCAAATTCTGCATATCCCAATGCTTGACAATGCTGCAACATCGAAGCAAACAAACACTCCATCGTGCCATTTTCTACCTCCCTGCGGCGTCGCATTAAATCAACTCCAACTACCCGATCTCCTACCGATATCATATTAGCAAAAGCACTAATTTTACCATCAGGAGTGTGGATTGCTATGGCGCGACTTTCCCGTAAATATGTTTCGTTAAACCAACCGACAGAAAACTTTTTTTCCGCACCCTGAACCATTTGCAGCCACTCATCGCTAACAGCTTTCATTTGCCGCATCAGTTCTGAACTCAAAGGCGGTTCATAGAATTTGACTTGATGTCCTGCTTTTGTTAATCGGTTAATTGCAGTTCTTAAATTTTGATTCGCTTTGCCTTTGAGAGTAAAATCTTTGAGATTGACAATAGCTGCTTCGCCAATTTGTACCAATCGAAAACCGAGAGCAGAATATACTTCTAAATCATCCGGCAAAGTTTGATAAAATACCGGATACCAGTCATTGCGATCGCAAAACTCTTGAAAACCCAAAATTGCCTCTTTGCGGTCTTCTGGTGGCCCGATGGGGTCTCCCAAGGCGATCGCACTTCGGCCTTTTGGTACATAGGCGATCGTACTCTTTCCCGACGGACTAAAATAATAAGATTTATCCTCAAGTAATGCCAACCTTGCTAGCGTAGTCCGCCCGTATGTTCCCACAATTCTTCTAGCTTTATTCCGTTCATAAAAACTTGCCGAATCTCGCAGCAGCACCGGGCGCAGCAGCATCAAAAGTGCATAACCAAGCGTTACCGAACCTACAGCATAAATCGAATCCGCAAAAAATTCAGCAAACCGAGTTTTGGGAACCAACCCCGCATTGTCCGCCGTAAAAAACATCGCAAAAGTCTGGAATATAGCATCGTCCCAATCAAAATCAACCGCTTGCTCGTTAACTTCAAAACGTCGATCCAGAATATAAAAACCAGCCGTCCCGTAAGCCAGAGTAAACAACAAAGCACCTAGCAAAACCCTAATTCCTTGAGCAATGGAAGGGCGATCAGATTTAGCAGTAAAACTCTTCCGCATCACCAACAACTGAAACAAAAGTACCCCTGAAAGTAAACTCTCTTCAACATCCAATCCCTTGATTAAGTGAATTACAATAGAAAGGCTTAACAATCCCACCGTCAGCAACCAAGCAATCCGTTTTCGCCTCAACAAATTAGTTGCCAAAGTTAGCAGCATAAAACCAATAACCGCTGCAAAAAAATGCCCGCCCGCCCTTACTGGAAAAGGAAAAAACGGCTCTAACCAATATCGGCGATCGGGTAAACTAGGAGTTACAGCAGACAGCAGGTTGATCACTCCTACCAATCCGGTTAAAAATGATGCCGTCCAGAGTCCAATTCTAGTTTTTTGCGGTAACACAGTTCACCTTTATATTTGCTATCTTTTCGGTGCAGCTAGTGATATGTTAAACTGTTTTCCAACATAACTCAAAGAATCTGCTAAATGCTTATGCCAATAATTCCAACCAACATCCGGGCCGACTATCCCGTGTCCCCCCGGAAATTTGTTAAATTCATTGGCAATACCCAAACTATTTAATTGTTCGTGAAATTGCTCGGTAGATATGAGAAATTTCTCGTCTCCTTCCCCCGCATCCAAATAAGCACGGAGCCTTTTTTTATCTTTCAAAGAAAGCTTCTCGACAAAATATTTAGGACTGTTAGCCTTGCCACTTTGATCGGTAAAATAGCCGCTGTGACTGAACAGAATATTAAAATTATCCAAGTAGCGTAAACCAATATTAAAAGCACCCCAACCACCCGAAGATTGTCCTCCCATTGCCCAGAATTTTGGGCTTTCCAGGGTTCGATAGCGCGATTTGATCTCAGAAACCAATTCAGAGCCGATCGCACTTCCTACTTGACCATTGGGCCCATCAAAATACTGCGGATCCCACAAAGGACTCGTACCCCGATTGTCATTTCCATCAGGAGTAATCACAATTGACGGCGGCAATCTTTTGCCTTTATACAAATCGTGAAGCACAGAAGTAACAGCAGCTTTATCTTGATAAGCCCGCGCGTCTCCGTGTCCCCCGTGTAACAAAAAAATAACTGGATAGCGCTGTTTCGGATTTTTTGCGTACCCAGGCGGTAAAATTAAGCCGTAAGTGCGCTCTGAATTCATCGCTGCACTTGTATATGTTTTTAGTTCAAATTTTAAGTCAGCATCGGCTATGATTTTCGGAGGGTCTAATTGAGGTGCTCCTGCGATAAAAAAATACCAATATCCAGTCGCACCTAAAAGCAGGATAGTACCTGCACCAACACCCAAAACTTTTCCGCTCCATTTAGGCATAATCTTAGTTATTTGTTACTTGTTATTTGTTACTTGTTATTTGTTACATATAAAATCATTAAACCAAATGTCCAATGCCCAATGCCCAATGCCCAATGCCCAATGCTCTTCTGCCCAATGCCCCATTCCCAATTCCCAATGCCATTCCCAATTCCCAACAAAATGACATACCAAAATCCTACCCCTACAGTTGATATTATCATCGAATTAGTCGATCGCCCCCACCGCCCGATCGTCCTCATAGAACGTCGCAATCCCCCCTACGGCTGGGCAATTCCCGGTGGCTTCATGGATTGCGGAGAATCCGCAGAAACAGCAGCCAAACGCGAAGCCCTCGAAGAAACCAGCTTAAAAGTAGAATTAATCGAGCAATTCTACGTTTATTCTGACCCAACTCGCGACCCCCGCCAACACACTATCAGCATAGTATTCTTAGCTTCCGCAACCGGAATTCCCCAAGCCGCTGACGATGCTAAAAATCTAGAAATATTTGAATCTTGGCGAATCCCCGCTGAACTTTGTTTCGATCATGATCGCATTTTACGTGATTATTGGCGATATCGTCATTATGGATTCCGCCCAAGTTTGTAGGATAATAAATTTAACCACAGATTAAATTCATTAAACTAAATTTTATGACAACTTTGACAATCTTAGGCGGAGGTGCTTGGGGTTCTGCACTAGCAAATCTAGCAACTAAAAATGACCATCAAGTTAACTTATGGTCGCGCCGCAGTTCTTTTGAGCTAGAATCTGTGATCACAGGTACGGATATTGTGGTTTCCGCAGTTTCGATGACAGGAGTTGGCCCCACAGTCGATCGGCTTTTATGCACAAATCTCAGTCCTAATACCATTATAGTTACCGTTACCAAAGGTTTAGACCCCGCGACTACTCGCACTCCTTCACAAATTTGGCAAACTGCTTTCCCCCACAATCCCATTGTCGTACTTTCTGGCCCCAATCTTTCCGAAGAAATTCGGCAGGAATTACCCGCTGCAACAGTAGCTGCTAGTTTGAATTTACGAGCAGCTAAGCAAGTACAAAATATTTACAGTTCGGAAATCTTTCGGGTTTATGTCAATCAAGATCCATTGGGAACTGAGTTAGGTGGAACCCTGAAGAATGTATTTGCGATCGCGGCTGGTGTCTGCGATGGTTTACAATTAGGAACAAATGCTAAATCTGCTTTGCTAACTCGCGCTTTGCCTGAAATGATTCGGGTTGGTATTCGTTTGGGGGCTCAGGCTGAAACCTTTTATGGGTTGTCAGGTTTGGGAGATTTACTCGCTACTTGTAATAGTTCTTTGTCGCGCAATTATCGGGTTGGTTTCGGATTGGCTCAAGGTAAATCTTTAGAACAAATTTTGCACGAATTACAAAGCACTGCTGAGGGAGTTAATACTACGAATGTTTTGATTGATTTAGCTAATCAACGCGCTATTGAAGTACCTGTTTCCCGTCAAGTTTATCGTTTGCTCAATGGTGAAATCACTCCTGAACAAGCTGTTTTAGCTCTGATGGAACGAGCTTTAAAACCGGAAATATAGGTATGGGGAATTGGGAATAGGGAATAGGGAATAGGGCATAAGTCCGATTGATATAGAGGAGACGGCAGTGCCGTGTCCCTA
>JAYTZD010000067.1:0-8601 GCA_043742065.1 Oscillatoriales bacterium | reverse complement strand
TTTGGGTGTTCAATTGTTCGATCGGCAAGTCGGTTTGTGGGCCGCTGCAATTTGTGTAGTATTACCGGGACTTTATCGGTTCCGCTTGCAATTTTTACTCGACTATCCCCTAACTGCTGCAATTACTTTGACTTTCTTTTGCCTAACAATGTGGAAGAGGGAAGGTTCGGCAGCGGATTTTGTAGCGGATTTAACGGATGTAAACGATAGAGCTCCGTTGCAAAAACGAACCAACAAAAAGTATAAATCCCTCCCCTCATCTCCCCCTCTCTCCCCCTCATCTTACTTTTGGTCGATCGCCTTTGGCCTCTCTCTCGGCTTATCAATCCTAGTAAAACACACTACCGTACTATTTCTGTTCACCCCAATTGTGTGGTTGGCTGTCGGTACTGTGCGACAAAAATCTTGGGGAAGATTAGCTCAATTGGCTGGTGCTTTGTTGTTGTCGGTAGCTGTATTTGGGCCTTGGGCGAAAACAAATTGGCTGTTAATTTTAACAGGGGGAAAACGGGCAACTTTCGATTCTGCGATCGCTGAAGGAGACCCCGCACTCAATACAATCAATGCTTGGATTTACTATGGTAAACATTTGCCTGAACACATTTCTTGGCCACTGTTACTGATTCCATTAGTAGGATTTTTACTCTATTTTTGGCGAAATCGGCAAGACAGTTCATCAATATTGTACTTCAAATCCTGCCGCTGGCTAGCAGTTTTTTGGGTTGGAGCTTATCTGATTAATTCGCTAAATATTAATAAAGATGATCGATATGTTTTACCTTATTTGCCAATAGTTGCAATTTTTCTGGCATACTGTTTGATGCTGTGGCCTCAAAGATGGGGACGACAAATTCGCTGGGGTACAATTAGTTTGGCGATTGTCGCGATGCTGTTCCATATGTGGCCTCTGGGAGGTTCTCTAGGACATAACTTAGTTCAAATTATTAGTCCCGGAAATTCTAGCTATCCTTACTTGGGAAAAGAGTGGCCACACCGAGAGGTTATTGCAGAAATTATTGAGACAGAACCTTATTTACAATCTACTTTAGGCGTGTTACCTTCGACACCGGAAATTAATCAGCACAATTTGAATTATTATGGTGCTTTGGCGAAATTTCAGGTTTACGGGCGGCAGGTGGGAACAAGTGTAGCAGAAGTGCCGCAAGATGTGCGATCGCTTTCTTGGTTCGTAACTAAAACGGGGCCACAAGGTTCGATTCGCCAACGGATTAAAAAAGCCCAAAATGCAGCGGTGGCGGCTATCGAAAAAGGCGACAAATTTCAGTTGCAAAAAAGTTGGCTTTTGCCTGATAATACTAATTTGAATCTTTATCGGAAGCGTTGGCGGGCGGTGGAAATTCAGCCTTTGAATGAAGTGCGATCGCAGGTACAATTGGAACAAGTTACTGTGTCGGCAAAAGCTGCTCCTGGAGTTCCTCTGCCTGTAACATATATTTGGTCTGGGCCTTGGCAGCAGTTGCAGTCTGGCTTGGTGTTGCTGACTTGGAAAAATCGGCGAGGTGGTGATATTCAACAACCAGGACAAACTGATCGGATTTTACACGATCGCGCGATCGGTCAAGCAACTTTGCATCCGGGAACTCTGGGGGCTGATAAATTTGCTGTCGGGTTTCGAGTAATCGATCGCACGGCGATGCTTCCTCCGGCTAATCTTGCACCGGGAAGTTACAATCTAGAAGCTACTTATCTGAATCGCAAAACTGGCGAAACTTATCCGCTAAATGTGCCGACAGTTAGTGTTAAAATCGAGCTAGAGCCTCTAGATATGCGATCGCAGGGTGTGCCTGGGAACGAGAATAAGAAAAAGTTTAAAATTGAGGCAAAGCCTGGGAATGAGGATAATACAGACAAGCCAGAGTTAGATTTGGTGACTCAGTTGCGGACGATGGCGAGTAATTTACCGAAAGGATTACCCGGTTTAAAACCAGTGTTTGAGCAGATTGGACGCATCAATCAGTACGATCCAATCCAAGATTATACCGTTCAAGCGGAACAAGCGTTAGAATATCGGTTGAAGGAAGAACCCAATAATCTAGAGTTGGCTTATGCGTTGGCATTTTCTAGGGCATTGCAGCAGAATGTAGAAGGTGCGATTCTAGCTTTAGAAAAAGTCGCTCAACTAGACTCACAAAATCCCTACGCCTATGCTTATCTAGCTTTTGTCAACCTGTATGGTTGGCATCCCAAGGCTGCTGAAACTGCTTTAAAACCTGCTCTAATTCTTGACCCAAATCTACCAGAAATTCGAGTATTGAATGGTGTAGCGACACTTTTGCAAGGTAATTTAGTCCAAGCATGGCAAGATTTGCAATACTTGAAAAAACTCAACATTTAACAATTTATATCTGTAGGGAAACGGCAGTGCCGTTTCCGGTACTTATCCTGTTCTTACTTCACATCAGGCGGCATCAAAACTTTGTCAATTACATGGATCACGCCGTTGCTGGCTTTGATATCAGCCTTCACAACATTAGCGCCACCTACGGTAACTTTGCCACCGCTAACTACTACCTTGACTGGGCTTTTTTCAACAGTTGGAACATCACCAGATTTCAGGCTGGTAGAAAGAACTGCACCAGACACAACGTGGTAAGTCAAAATCTTAGTAAGTTTGGCTTTGTTTGCGGGTTTCAACAAATCATCCAAAGCGCCTTTTGGTAAAGCTGCGAAGGCGGCATCTGTCGGTGCGAAAACAGTGAATGGGCCTTTGCCTTGCAAAGTTGGAACTAATCCTGCGACTGTCAAAGCTTTCGTTAGTGTTTTGAATTGAGGATCGCCAGATGCAATAGCGACAATATCCTTCGCCTGGGCCATTGGTGCCGGTGATGCAGCGGTTTTGGCATTTCCTGCAATTTGTTGAGTTGTCGTCACGTTAGCAACACTGGTGTTGGCATTGATGTGAGCCCAAGCTGGGAAACCGATTAACGCACTAGCGCCGATTACTCCTGCGAAACCTGTCAGTTGTTTCATCCAGCTAGGTAAATTTGAATTTTTCATTGTGTTTGTGTTTCCTTGTAAGATCAAACAGTGAACTTGAATTCTTTTGTTAGCCAGTTCTGCACAATTGGGAATGGTTGGAAAGGCTAAAGTAGAGCTAGAATTTGCTTAAATTCCCGATCGCACCAAAACTTCCTTAATATAACGCAAACTTTGGAAAAAGATCCTCAAGCGCTAAATTATTTGTAAGTCAAAACCTCAATCACCGAACCGCTTGCTGGTAAAGCGTTCGATCGCACCGAAAGTGTATCATTATTCAATCGACGCACCGGCGTGCCATCCATCAGCGCCAAGAATTCATCTAGCGTTACCAAATCACACGCAGCAGCATCAGCAGCTTGGGTTTTGAAATGAGTGGGAATCACCATCTTTGGTTTCAGAATCTGCAAAGTTTGCTTGGCTTCAGCAGGAGTGTAAGCTTTCGGGCCACCACCGACGGGAATCAACACCACATCAGGCCGCCCAATCAAGATTTGTTCTTCAATGCCGATCGGGCCTGCAATTCCACCCAAGTGTAAAATCTTAACACCAGCTTGCTGCCATAACCAAGCCACATTCACCCCAAATCGCCTTCCCCCTTGCCGATCTTTTTCCGTCCGAATGCCTTGCACCTTCAGTCCATTTGACTGATAAGTCCCCGGTTCGTACAAAAGACCCGGATTGCCCGAAAATCCATCTACCGCCCCTTCATCGAGCAATCGGCTGCTAATCAGAATCAAATCTGTAGCCACCTTGGGAGCGCGATAGCCCGCTGTACAACCCAGGGGGCGAAAAGGATTCACCAGCACCCTCGCACCGCCTCCTGTAAACAAGAAGCAAGTGTGGCCCAACCACTGAATCGATAAAGAATCAGCAGTTTGAGCTTGATAGCTTTCCCATCCAGATGGCAAACCAGTTGCTAAAGCTGCCAATAAACTTGTCTGTGCGTAACGCATTAATTGTCGCCGTTTCATCTTTGGGTTCTGTTATCGGGTGTTGGTCGTATGTTGTTATACCACAAATCGATCCAAAAACGATATTAAACCAAACTAAACTGTGATATCAAATCCGGTAGCATCGGAATTCTAAAATCGAGTCAACATTCAACAATCAGCGACGGTGAAACCGCAATTGATATAATTCATCTGCGTTAATCTGTGTGTATCTGCCTATATCTGCGGTTGAAAAAAGAGAATTTTGTCACCGCAGATGATAATGGATGAACGCAGATTCACGCAGATTAAGAGAAGAGAGATCTGAATAATAAAGCTCTAAAGCCGTTCCAAGAAATTGCGTAATAACTGTTTCCCCGAAGTGGTTAAAATACTTTCCGGGTGAAATTGTACCCCTTCGATATGGGGATATTCTCGATGTCGCACGCCCATAATCGTGCCATCCTCAACCCAAGCCGTAATCTCCAAAACTTCTGGACAAGTCTGCTTTTCAATTACCAAACTGTGATAACGAGTTGCAATCATTGGCGATTCCACACCGCGAAATACTCCTACTCCTCGATGCTCAACTTGAGAAGTTTTGCCGTGCATTAATATCGGTGCAGAAACAATTTTGCCGCCGAATACTTGCCCGATACTTTGATGTCCGAGACACACGCCTAAAATTGGCATAGTCGGCCCCAATTCTTTGATTAATTCCAGAGAAATTCCCGCATCTTCGGGCCGCCCTGGGCCTGGAGAAATCACAACGGCGGCAGGTTGCAATCGGCGAATTTCCGCTACAGAAATTTGGTCATTGCGGTAGACTTGCACCTCATTTGCTACTGGCAACTCAGCACCTAGTTCCCCTAGGTACTGCACCAAGTTGTATGTAAAACTGTCGTAGTTATCGATGACTATAATCACAGGTTAAGTTTGATTTAAGGTCTAATTTGCTATAGCTAATTGAACTGCTATTAGCAAAGGAGGGAGCAAAAGTGCCGCAGCAACAATCGCCGCCGCCATTGCTGATACCAAAACTGCCCCAGCAGCACAGTCCTTGGCAATTTTCGCGAGTTCGTGGTAAGATTGTCCTACAGTCAAGTCTACCAGGGATTCGATCGCGGTATTCAACAATTCCATTGCCAAAACGATGCCAATGGTAACGCCGATTACCGATATTTCTACAGGCTTCAAGTGCAAAAATACCCCAAGTCCGATCGCGAAAGTGCCAATTACGGTGTGAATACGAAAATTTCGCTGGGTTTCAAAGGCGTAAGTCAAGCCAGCCCAAGCATATTTAAAACTAATCGCTAAGCTAGATGCGATTTTCCAGGACAGTTCTCGATTGTATTTTAATGCTTTTTTTGACCCGCTGACTGTCTGATTGGAAGAGTCTTGAGACATGGGTAGAAGCTTTGCAATATTTGATATTTTTGAGTGTTGATCCAGTGTCATATGCCACCAACTTTAAGTAATAAAGACGAGTACGTTTCAAGAATGAAAGATTGACTTCACTAAGTCTCGATAACTTTCCTAGGTTTTTACTCAACTTGTAATGTAATTTCAGAAAATTATGTTTTACTTCCGATGATTTGTCAACTTAGTCTCCACCAAGTCTATCCAATCTCAAATTTTTGTTATGGTACCTGGATCACAAGACCGATCGCGTGTAACAATGTTTCTTGTCGATCGAGCATTTGAGTTAAACTGTCTTCATCTGGGTGATCCCACCCCAAAAGATGCAGGAAACCGTGGGCTGCAAGCCAAGCTAGTTCAGTCTTCAGGGGATGTCCTTGCTGCTGGGCTTGTCGGTGAGCTGTATCGATGGAAATGACAATATCACCCAAGTATAAGGGTTCAGATGACGACATTTCGTCTGGCTGAGGACAGTCTACTTCTAAAGCTGCAAAAGATAGCACATCGGTCGATCGATCTTGTTGGCGATACTGAGAATTCAGGGATTGCATTTCATCATCCCCTGTCAGACGTAGACTAACTTCGTAGCCCGGGGCTACAGGTAAATCCTCCGCCTGGTTTTCCAGCCAAACACTGAACCAAGTTTCCCAGGTTTCGGCGGAAATTTCCCCGCTGGCTGCACTTTGAGATTGATTGGAATCGTCGGCGGATTGTTGGGCTATCCCATAACAATCTTCGACGTTCACATCTATCTGCATCTTTTTGGTTTCCTGTCAAGCATTTTTATATGTAATTTTTGTACAATTTCAGATTGGGCGATCGGGCTAACAGAATTTTCGGTTTCAGCAGGAACAATACAATAATTTGTTAAAAATTGCAAGATACCGGGACAACAATCAGCTTAACTTGGTTCTGAAAAATTACAATTAATCTGGGATGGACAAGCTGATTGTTTGGATCCCGATTCACGAGTTGAAATAGCGATCGAGAAATGCCAAACTGACGAGTACGCCCAAAAGTGCAGCAGCAGTCAATGCAAAATGAAATAGGGAAGTCGCGCGCTTTCGCACCATATTCCGCATGGCTAGTTTGACATAACTCGGTGGAGGTGTTGTGCCCGCAGATGGTGTTGGGGCTTCGGCGACTGGTTCTTCGGAGGTTGTCACGGAAGGAGGTTGGGTCATTTTCGTTTGTTTAGAAGATTGACAGAGGACGCCTTGATGTTAACAAAAATGTAACGTTTTGTGTAGGGACACGGCATTGCCGTCTCCTCTAGATCATTCTGCTTTTTCGCTATTGCGGAGTTCGAGTTGGTTGGTGCGATCGTTTCTAGCTTGTTCTATTTCTACTATGCCTCGGATTGACGCGATCGCCTGTTCGATTAAGCTCGTTCCGTGTCGGAAATATCCTAAGTCGCCTGCTATTTGCGATCGCATATACGGCGCAATTTTTATCTCAAAGTTATTTAATATAGATAGTTCTTCCTTATCGCCTTCAATCATAACACATATTTTCTGCAAAATGTCATTATAATTGTAAAGATTTATCGCAATTGTATTATCAAAATCTTCAAGTTTCCGCACCAGACGAGTATAAGTCACAGCTTTGCAGAAAAGTTGCTTTAACTGTTCCTGCAACTCCAGGAGTTGGGAAGCAGTTAAAATAGTTCCTTGAGTAAATTGCTGCTGCAAATTCTCCATATTTGTTTCAATCGTGCGGTATTCTGAATCAAGTTCATGTTGACATACTCACCGGACTGAAGCCACGGTGATTCTAAGGTCAGACAGCAATTGCAGGCATAGCCTGTCTAACATCGCCTAACTTAGCGGTCGATGCCCCAACCGCACAAATATTTATCGCAGCGTTTTCATCTCGTCCGTTCACTGACTGACAGGACGGACAACGCCATTCACGAACATAAGCGGCTAATTCTTTCAAGATGTGTCCACAGTACGAACAAGTCTTAGAACTTGGATACCATCGGTCGATGAAGACAACCTGTTTTCCTTGTTTGATTGCCACCCATTCCAGGATTTGAAGGAATTCCCCAAACGCCAAATCTGAAATCTTACGTCCCCACAATCGCTGCATTCCTTTCAGGTTCAACGTCTCGAAACACAAGACATCGAACTGATTCGTCAACTGATGAGCGAGCTTCCAAAACCAATCAGAACGGCGATTGGACACATCTTCATGCTTGCGAACCAGATTCAATCTTGCCCGTTCTCGGTTGGCTGAACCCTTTTGTTTTTTGGAATGATTGCGACTAGCTTTTTTGATGCCATTCAGCGATTGTTTCAAGAATTGCGGCGATTCTATTTTCGTTCCATCTGAACAAGTGAGAAATGTTTTGAGTCCAAAATCAAATCCAGCGATTCTACTCGTCTCGAATTTGGTTTCAAGTTCGTTCACACCGTCAACAACGATGACCATAAACAACTCACCTAATGTAGTACGTTTAATCGTCAACGTTTTGACCGTTCCCTCTATTTCTCTGGAATTCCAATATTGGTAAACGCGATTCCCGATTTTGAGCCGGTTGCCCCCTAAAAGCTTGTAGCCAGCTTGTTTTAGGGTGAACGATTTGTATCGTCTCACTTTCTTAAAATTAGGCGGTCTCATATCAATTCCGGTTGCACCGGAATGATATAGAGGAGACGGCAGTGCCGTTTCCCTACCAAAAATAATACTGTAGGGACACGGCATTGCCGTCTCCTAATTTTGGCTTGAACTTCAATGTCTTCATGCTAGTATTGTAGATCATCTAGATCTACTCGCGCCATGAAGAAGAGTGTGTTTTTCAGGTTTACTGAAGAGTTCGAGAAGTTGGAAGAGTATTGCAAGTCTACTGAAAGATTTTTCATTTCTTGTCCTAAGAGAACTCACTCTTAAGCCTTAAGCTAAAGAGAAAGCCGTCCTAGAAGGACGGGGCTTTAGACCCATTCTTTTGGTAATTGGGAATTGGTAATTCTCAATGCCCAATGCCCAATGCCCAATGCCCAATGCCCTATTCCCTTAAATTGAGTTTAAACGGCTTTCAAGATTTCGTCATCGACTGAAAAATCAATCTCAGCCTTGTTTCTTCCCGAAACTATATAATCATTCTGAAATGAATCTTTCAAGCCAGAAATCAGGTCGAATTCTGGTTTCCAGTTAAGTTCGGTGACAGCTTTATTAACTGATGCACAAAAGTGCTGCAATCGCATGGGAAAAGCTTTCTTTTTGCCGAAGTCAAATTGTTTCGGATCGTAGT
>JAYTZD010000066.1:0-2147 GCA_043742065.1 Oscillatoriales bacterium | reverse complement strand
TGATATTAGTGTATCGTTTTTTTGATAATTAAGTGCAACAGTTAATGATAAGTATTTGCAATATGTAGCATAAAATAAACTTATCAGACAAGCAGGCCCCTAAGCTGGTAATGTGGTGCTGTGTGGCGCTAGCAAACTTGGATAACACAGCACAATGTCAGAAGAAACAAACTCAGCAGCTCAATCTACAACTGGTGCAGATGCGATCGATGTCGCGATCGCCTCTGGCATCGACTTTGACGGCACTCCGATTCCGCAGGCCAAATTAGATCTTTACGAGCAAGTGATGGGCTTAGAAGCGGGGAGACAGCGCAGTGGTGTATCAAATACCATGCGATCGCGCATTGTCCGTATCGGTGTCAAACACCTTCCTCAAGCAGAACTAGATCCAATGCTGATTGCGGCCAACTTTGCACCACTTAAAGATAAAGAAGTCGCCTTTTATTACGGCGCTAAGTAAATATTTGGGTAATAGGTAATTGGTAATTGGTAATTGGTAATTGGTAATGCCCCATGCCCATGCCCCATTACCAATTACCCTATATCTTACCTAATTGAGAAAAGCTATATTTAACATTAGGGCAAATACTTTTGGACAATAGTCCATCCCGTCAATAAGACCAGTCCAAATCCCCCAAACAAAGTCAAATTAGCACCAATGTGTAAAGGACGCGCCCAAGGATTTTTAGGACTAATTTGCAACCCACTACCAACAGAAACTAATACCAAAGTAACAACGGCTAATCCCACAGGCAAATGAGCAGAATGACCCAACTTACCATATTCTCCCAGCGTTCCAACTACACCAATTCCCAGCAGTAAAATCACCAAAGTCGCCATCCCCGCACCTGTAGCTAAATGGAAAGGACGCAGCCATTTTGGACGCGGCTGTTTCGTATTCCGAGCCGCAAACATCCACGTTCCAGTAACCGCAAGCAACAGGTAAGCTAACAGAGAAAAACCCATTGACCAAGCTGCTATTTTCCACAACCATAAAAAAGAAGGTAGGTTCATCCGCTGCATCCCTAATTTGGGATTTCTCAAAAAGTCTCATTCTGATTTTAGCTGGAATTGAAAGCAAAGAGTATTAATTTTGAGATTAAGCGCGATCGCACCATCCGCAGCCAGCAATTCTCAGCCTGCAACATTCATGCTTGCATTTATGTCTCGAAATATCCTAAAATGATTTAATCCCTAGTAGCTGTGTAATTTGCTTCAATGGCGATCGCAATTGATTTTGGAACTAGCAACACCGTCGTCGCCCGCTGGAATCCGGCGACTTCGCAGCCCGAAACTTTGAAATTGCCAGCACTCTCGGCAATCTCAGCTCAAAATCCGCCCCTAATTCCCAGTTTGCTATACGTTGAGGACGCTGCTCAAAATCAAGTCATACTTGGTCAACAAGTCCGTGACAAAGGGCTTGACTTGACTACAGATTCTCGTTTTTTCCGCAATTTCAAGCGCGGAATTGGCACTCCGATTCAAGGTTTTGTGCCAGAACTTGACGGACAAATAGTGACTTTTGAACAAGTAGGACAATGGTTTTTGAGCCAAATTGTCAGCTCAATTCGCGAACTATCAGTACCTGTTGATTCTTTGGTTTTTACCGTTCCTGTAGATAGTTTTGAAGCTTATCGCAATTGGCTGGGTAAAGTCTCTCAATCCTTGCAAGTAGAACAGGTGCGGATGTTGGATGAACCAACTGCTGCTGCTTTGGGTTACGGTTTAGCCGATCGCGAAAATCTGTTAGTAATTGATTTCGGCGGCGGAACCCTCGACCTTTCTTTAGTGCGTTTAGATATTTCTGCCAACAAAAAGCCCTTGGGTTTCTTGCTGAAATGGGGCGACAGATCCCTGGCTGAATCTTCAGGACAAAAAGCCAAAATAGCCCGTGTTTTGGCTAAAGCCGGACAAAATTTAGGCGGTTCGGATATTGATAATTGGCTGGTAGATGATTTTGTCAAAACTACAGGAATCATGCAATCTTCAATCATTACCAGATTAGCAGAACGTTTAAAAATTCAATTATCTGTGCAAGAACGGGCGACTGAGGTCTATTTTGATGAAGAAAATTTTGAGACTTACGAATTAGAATTAAATCGCGATCGCTTTGAAGCCATTCTCGCCGAACATCAGTTTTTTGACAA
>JAYTZD010000065.1:0-4378 GCA_043742065.1 Oscillatoriales bacterium | reverse complement strand
TCTTATACCGCCCGAATATTCAGGTGGTACGTGGCAACGTCAACATTTCGACAACTGCCATCGGCACGGATTTAAACTTTCCAACGGTGAGAAATGTCCAGCCGGAAGTAGGGACATTTTTCCGGCAGCAGGATTTAGATATAGCCAAAGCAGTGGTGGTAATTGGTGCCAAAGTTCGAGATGATTTGTTCGCTCCATCAGAAACTGCGATCGGTAGCGATATTCGGATTCAAGGTAAACGTTATAGCGTGGTAGGGGTGATGGAGCGTAAAGGGTCTGTAGGGCTGCAAGATATGAATAATATGGTGTATCTGCCACTGACTAATATGTCCGCCCAGATTGTCGGTAACAATGCGCTCACAGGTGTGGCAATTAATGGCTTTTGGCTGCAATCGAGTAATGCCGACCAACTCGAATCGGCGCAATTTCAGGTAACGAATGTGCTCCGACTGCGCCATAATATCCGCCCGCCCAAAGAGGATGATTTTCTTGTTACCAATGAAGTGGATCTGATTAAGACTTTCACGAGTATTATGGGGTCACTGACGCTGATGGTAGGTGCGATCGCCGGAATTTCCCTAGTTGTTGGTGGCATTGGGATCGCGAATATTATGCTGGTTTCGGTGATGGAACGGACGCGCGAAATCGGTCTGCGTAAAGCTGTTGGTGCAACTAGCGGTGCGATTCTCAACCAATTTTTGATGGAAGCGATCGTTATTTCGATTATTGGCGGTGCGATCGGGATCGGGTTGGGTATCGCCTTCGCTTTTACTGCCGCCACACTATTCAAATTTCCCTTTGTTGTCCCTCTGTGGTCAGTGGTGGTGGGGTTTGGACTCTCGCTAATTGTTGGGGTGCTAGCAGGCGGCATCCCTGCGCGCAATGCTGCAAAATTAGACCCGATATTAGCACTACACGGTGAGTAAATCAGTTGACAGTTGACAGTTGACAGTTGACAGTTGCTCCCGCCTTTGTTCCTAGGGCGATGGAAGCGCACTACGATCCACCTATAAAGGTGGGAGAATTTAACCCCTCATATTTGGTGAATAACTATGGCAACCATTATTTTACTTGAAGATATCACCAAAACCTATCACTTGGAAGCGATCGATGTTCCTGTCCTCAAGCGCGTTAATTTGTCGATCGAACAGGGCGAATATGTGGCAATTATGGGGGCTTCTGGTTCGGGAAAATCGACACTGATGAATATCATTGGTTGTCTCGATCGTCCCACAAGCGGGCAGTATTTCTTAGCAGGTATAAATCTCACAACGCTCGATGATGATGAACTCGCAGATATCCGCAATCAATACATTGGGTTCGTGTTTCAGCAGTTCAACCTATTACCACGGCTAACATCACTGGCGAATGTGATGTTACCGATGATTTATGCCGATGTCGATCGCTCCCAACGGATCGAGCAAGCTACGGAAGCATTAGCACAAGTCGGTTTGAGCGATCGGCTCCAGAATAGTCCCAATCAGTTGTCAGGCGGACAGCAACAGCGGGTGGCGATCGCCCGCGCCCTGGTCAATCATCCAGCCTTAGTCTTGGCAGATGAACCAACTGGAGCACTAGATTCTCAAACCTCTCAAGAGATTATGGATTTGCTCACAGAATTAAATCAACAAGGTACAACGATCGCGATCGTCACCCATGATGCTGATGTCGCCGCGAGGACAAAACGGGTGATTCGGATGCTTGATGGAGTAATTGTTGAGAATGCACAAGCGAAGTAAATTTATCTATTCTCAATTAGCCTTTTATGAACAGGCAAGATGCCTGTTCCACAAGAAAATTTATCTCTTGTGGAACGGGCATCTTGCCCGTTCTTGAGAATGGTGCAGCTCATATCAACTCCGGTTGCACTCCTTATGATATAGGACACGGCAATGCCGTTTCCCTACAATTAATCGGGGTAGGGACTAAGGCACTGCTGTCTCCTCCATTTCTATCTTGATATCTTCAACAACAAGATTATTAGAAATCAAAACAGGTAAAGCTTCCGAATCTTTCAAAGACCAGGTATGATCTGCGGTCAAATCCAAAATAGTCTGGTGATAGTTACTCAAACTTTCTCGATGTCCAATGCTCAAAAACGTCATACCAGAATCTTGTAACTGTTGGTATAAATGTTTTTCATTGTGAGGATCGAGGGCGCTAGTAGCCTCATCTAAAATGGCGTAGCTAGGTTTATTGAGCAGAAGACGTGCGAAAATTAGGCGCTGTTGTTCTCCCAAAGATAGAAGCTCTGCCCAGTTTTGTTCAGTGTTAAATCCTCCATGCGTTTCCTCTAAGTTTGGTAAATTTACCTGCATCAAAATTTGGCTGAGCTGCGAATCTTCAACTTCCGAATCCATATTTGGATACAGCATTTGATCTCGTAAAGTCCCTAAAATCATGTAAGGCCGCTGCGACAAAAACAACATTTCATCAAGGGTAGGCCGCGAAATTGTGCCAGTCCCTGCATCCCACAGTCCAACGATCGCCCTTAGCAAAGAACTCTTCCCGCACCCGCTAGGCCCTCTCACCAGCAAACCCTCGCCAGTAGAGAGTTTCACAGATAGATCCTCCACCAAAGTCCGTTGGCGGTTAGGTGTTTGGAGGGTCATATTTTCGATCGCCAGTCGATCGGCAATTTCAGTTTTGATACTTGTTTCCAGCGCGTCCTCAGACTCCTGGGAAGTTAAGCGATCAGTTTCCAAACACTCTAAAAAGGTGTATAAACGCTCAACACCCGCGCCAAAAGTAGCGAGGGATTGAAAGCGTGCCACAATTAGATTGAGCGAGAAAAAGACTCGGATAAAAGCCCCTTGCGCCTCGGTAACTTTACCAACTTCTAAGTCACCCGCAAAAATGCCGGGCGCGACTACAATTGCAGGCAGAATGAAGGGAATAAATTCATAGGCGTTAGTCAAGATATTCAGATTCAACTCCCAAAAAATCAAGCGCTTAAAATTATCAAAAGCTTCGACAAATCTGCCTTTGACTTGAGCTGACTCACGCGGTTCTCCCTGGTAAAAGGCGATCGCCTCCGCATTTTCTCGTACCCGCACTAAACTAAACCGAAAATCAGCCTCTTTTTTAAGCTGCCCAAAATTGAGTCGCATCAAGGGCTTCCCAAATACCCCAACTGTCGCCAAGGTGCCAACCAGCGCGTAGAGCACCAAAAACAAGATTAATGGCTTAGAAATGCCCCAGAGTACCCCACTAAATGCCGCCACCGCTAACAAAGAATCAACTACCGCCAGCAGTATTTTTAACGATTCTTGGGTAAAACTTTTGACATCTTCAGCAATCCGCTGATCGGGGTTGTCGATGTCAGCATCGGCATGATTTAGATGATAAAATGCGCGATTCTGGAAATAGCGATCGATAAAACGGTTAGTCAGCCATCGTCGCCACTCCAAGCCCAGGCGATCGCGCAAATAATCATAGCCCGCATATAATGGTGCATAGATAACTAATGTTCCGGCAAAAATTAGAATTGTTTGCCAAAATCTAGCTTCATCGTGAGCCGATAACGCCGAGATTAGCTCGCCTCGCTTGTTATTCAGCAGCACGCTGAGTCCCGTGTAGCCAAAGGACAACAGGATGACTAATAGCAATAATCCGCGCGCGCGCCATTTTTCGTCGCTTGACCAGTAAGATTTGGCGATCGCCCAGAACTGTTTGAGTATAGTTAGATTAAATCGTTGCATTACTTTCATACATACAAATTTTCTCACCTATTTAATATACAGTCTATTCCAGGTTTGTGAAGCGTAGTAGGGACACGGCAGTGCCGTGTCCCTACTCCAATAGCCGTGTGTTCCTACGGGAATAGAACCATAGACGGGTGTACTTCATAAATGTGGAATCTGCTGTAAGATGAAAATAGGATTGAAAGCGCAAAACTTCCGATAAATGTTAAAATAGATTAGTTGGTATCTTGAGTTTGATGCGTTTCAGCAATTTCTTCAGACATCGATCGCTGTGGGATGAGTACCCCGAATTATTCAAAAAGTCGGGTGGTTGTCACAGTCCAATTGATGATTCAGTTTCTTGAACTATCGTTTATCATAGCCGGAGCGCAGGCATTTCCCTCCGGCTACAGGGAGAAAAATAAAATGGTCACAGCAGATGTACTCACACACAAAAGCACAGACGAACTGAAGCAAGAATTGATCGATCGAGTACACGATCGAGACGGCGAAGCACTCGGTAAAAAAGTCGCGTTTGCTAAAACTGAATTAATGCCCTGGTTTGATGAACTTAGCCGCCGCAATCCGTTTCCAAATGCGATCGATCAGATTGATTTGGTGGTCGGTGTTTGGTCGCCTGTGTGGTCTACAATTCCGTTTCAAGACATATTTCCCGGACGGATTCATGAGCAGTC
>JAYTZD010000064.1:0-8609 GCA_043742065.1 Oscillatoriales bacterium | reverse complement strand
AAAAAAATAGGGAGTGGAGACAGGAAAATTCGAGTGAAGTTAATCGAAAAACTCCGCAAGAATTCCTGGGTTCAACTTCTGCAAAAATGCCTTGTATTGTTTTGAAGGTGGGGGAGGAAAGATTGGGGTTGTTTGTAGATGCTTTGATAGATGAACAGAATGTGGTGATTAAACCTCAAAGTCAATTGCTGAAACGGGTACGAAATGTTTCCGGTGCAACAATTCTGGATACTGGGGAAGTTTGTATGGTTTTGAACCCTCACGATTTGATCAAGTCTGTACGGAAGCAGGTTTTGTCGCGTAGTGTTTCTGGTTTGCGATCGCCAATTGAGACTCCCAGCCGAAAACAGGTTATACTTTTGGCAGAAGACTCGATCGCAACTCGGACTCAAGAAAAACGCATCCTGGAGGGTGCTGGTTACGAAGTTGTGACAGCGGTAGACGGATTGGATGCGTTCAATAAATTGAAAACTCGCGATTTTGATGCTCTGATTTCTGATGTGCAAATGCCAAACTTGGATGGCTTGGGACTGACTATTAAAATTCGTCAACAAAAGAAATACAGTGAGTTGCCGATAATTCTAGTGACATCTTTGGCTTCGGATGAAGATAGAAAAAGAGGGGCTGATGCTGGGGCTAATGCTTATATTCCTAAAGGTACTTTTAATCAAGATGTATTGGTTGAGACTTTGAAAAGGTTGGTTTAGTCATTAGTCATTAGTCAGTAGTCATTAGTTATTAGTTATTAGTTATTAGTTATTGGTTATTAGTTGTTAGTTATTAGTTATTAGTTATTAGTTATTGGTTATTGGTTATTAGTCAACAGCTAACAGTCAACAGTCAACAGTCAACAGTCAACAAAAAAAATTGATGTTATCGCCGATTAAAGTCTTGTTAGTTGAAGATTCTCCAGTAGCTACGATTGTTCTTAAAAGAATTTTTGATTCTTCGCCAGACATTAAAGTTGTAGGAACCGCTTGCAACGGATTAGAAGCACTAGAATTGATCCCAAAACTTCTGCCAGAAGTAATCTGTACAGATTTGAATATGGCTCTAATGAATGGGTTAGAATTCACTAAAGAGGTAATGAAGAAATATCCTCTACCAATTTTAGTGATCAGTGCTTCAGTACAAGCAGATGATACTCAGAATGTATTTCAACTGTTAAAAGCGGGTGCATTGGATGTTTTTCCGAAACCGATTGGCGGGTTGGCTTCAGATTATGATCGCCTGGCGAATCAATTAATCGCTAAAATTAAAATCCTCTCAGGAGTTAAAGTATTTACACGGCATCAAAAAATGGTGCAAATAAAAGATAGTAACAAAAATGTAAAAGTTAATTCTGTACCAGTTGCTAGTTACGAATTTTCCCAGGAAAATGTTAAATCTCCAACTATTAAAGTATTGGCTATAGGTGCTTCTACAGGTGGCCCGCAAGCATTACACGGGATAATTTCTCAGCTTCCGGCTAATTTTCCAGTGCCTGTAATTTGCGTGCAGCATATCAGTGAAGGTTTTTTGAAAGGATTAGTTGATTGGCTGGGTTCTGAATCGAAACTGCGTGTTAAGATAGCTGCTTTTGGGGAATTCCCACAAGCTGGTACTGTTTATTTTCCGCCTGAAAAACGTCATTTAGAATTGGACTCTAAAGGGCGATTTGTTTATTCAGGAGCGGCTGATGTCGGGGGACACTGCCCTTCTGTAACGGTGACATTTAAGTCGGTAGCTAATTTTTATAGTCGGGGTGCAGCGGGAGTTTTGCTGACAGGAATGGGCAGGGATGGTGCTGATGGAATGTTGGCGATTGCGAAACTTGGTGGTTTAACAATCGCTCAAGACGAAGCTAGTTCTGTGGTTTTCGGAATGCCCAAGGAGGCGATCGCTCTTGGTGCTGTTCAACACATTCTACCAATTAGTGCGATCGCGACTTTGCTGTTGGCTAAATTGAAAATTTAGAACCTATTTATTGATAAACTTATTAATTACCTCGCGCAACATATCAGCATCAAATGGCTTAGTTAAATACTCAGTTGCTCCGGCCAAACGCCCCTGTACTTTATCGAAAGCTCCATCTCGCCCTGTCAGCATGACGATGGGCAAGTTATGAAATTGAGGTAAGCTACGCACGGTACGGCATAGTTCCAATCCGTCAATACCGGGCATCGAAACATCCAGTAGCAAAACGGCAACTTGTTCGTGATAAATAGTTGACAAAGCATCTACTGCATTGTCTGTCACCAGTACCCGAAACTCTTTGCTCAAAGCCTGTTTGACTAATCCTTGCATTACTGCGCTATCATCAACTGCCAGAATAGTTGGTATCTGACTGCTACTTGCAGACATATTCTTCTCCTTAGTCTATAATCTATATTGGTGAACGATATCGGTTCCAACGAGTTTGAGCAAATATTGCTACGAACTTTAACACTTGGGTAATTTTTTTAACTTAAGTTTCTTGGCTGTACCTCAGCAGCAGGCATCACAAATAGAAGTAGGACATCACTATTGTCACACAAATTAACGCCTTTAATTTACCAGTACATCAATCGATTTGAGATTTTAGATATTAACTTAAATAATTAACCAGACGAGAAATCGGGGGGTCTTAGGGTCGGATTGCTTTTGGTTAGCTAGCCCAGGGCTAAGTGTGTTAAAATAAAATTAGACTTGACAAATAAATTAACTCTCAAATGTAAGTCCTGATTTGGTCTCAACGAGACATCAGTATCCTGGGTGCTAGTAGGGCCAGAGTCTGCTCGAACTAAATCTATGCCTTCTTCTGTATTGATAATGCTTGTCAAAAGCAACTCAACGAGCAGTTATATATGAAAGCACCCTTGCCTTTTACGAAAAAAGTGTTGAAGCTCGATAACATAGACCTGTATCAGATCCTCGGATCTGCTCCGGAGGCTTGCTTCGACGATTTGGTTGGCTTGGCTGCTCAGATGAGTCGAACTCCTATTGCTTTCGTGAGTTTTGTGGACTCTAGTGGCCACTGGTTAAAGTCGCAGGTAGGTATCGATCGCCTTCTTACCCACAGCTACTTAAATTTTTGCGCTTTGGCGATCGGTCAAAATGCTGAAGAGTCGAATCAGTTGTCAGAGTATAACTCAGAAGTTGAGATCATCGGAGACGTTTCGACGGATGAGCGATTTGCCACTCATAGCTTGGTCACTTCTTACCCTTTTGTGAAATTTTACGCCGGAGTGCCGATCGTCATGAACGATGGGCAAACTCTGGGAGTGATCTGTGTCATGGATTCCGTGTCGAGAGACGTGACAAAAGAGTCGTTAAATGCTATAGAAGCTTTGAGTCGCCAAGTTGCTAGCTTGGTGGAACTGCGTTGTCAATTAGCCCAAGCTCAGGAAGATTCTGGTTCGGTAAAAAAGAGTAATCACGATCGCCGGAACTTCTTGGAATTAGACCGATCGCCCAACCGTGATCTCTTCTGCGCTTTAGAGACAGCAGATGGGGATACGAAAATATTTCGGACAAAACATCTCCCGGTTCTCGGCGGTTCGCGCAAATCGATTTATTGGCTGGAAACGGCGATCAGTGCGATCGAGCAACAGCCGATCGAAATAGCACTTCGAGAAAGCCAAGAGCGATCGCGCCTGTCCACCTTGCAAGCTAAAGTCGGTACAGCCCTGGGACAAGGCGGGACAATGGCTACGATCCTGAACCGCTGCACTGAGGCAATGCTAGAACACCTCGACGCTACAGCAGCGAGCATCTGGACGTTGAATCCGCAGACGGATCAATTAGAATTGCAAGCTGCTTCAGGACTGAGCAATCAAGGCTGGGAATTGGAAATAGGGGACTGGATCCTCCAAGAATCAGGAAGACTCCCCACAGTCCATCTCAGTCTGGTCTCGTCTTCATGTGCGATCGCCTATGGGCTGATTGTGGAGGAGCGACTGGTGGGAGTGATGGCGATGAGCAGCAGCCAAACGGTAACGGAGGGAACACTAGAAGTTCTGGCCTCGATCGCTAATGCAATTGCTGTGGCGATCGATCGCGTCAAAGCTCGCCAAGAATTGTTGAGTCGCCGGGAAGGTTTGCTCTTTGGGCTAGCCAGCCAAATGCGAAATTCCCTCGATCTCAACAAAATTTTAGATACGGCTGTCAACGAAATTCGCCACTTGTTGCAAGTTGACCAGTGCTACTTTTTGTGGTATTCCGTCTCACCGCACAGCCCGGAAAGCTTTGCGATTACCCACGAGGCGGCAAATCCGGATTTGACGGAGAGACTAGCAGATTATCCGATCGAACAAGTAGCCTTACTGGGCGAGAAAATTCGCAACCGCCAAACGCTGAGGATCAGCGATGTGACGAGTACAGCGTGCATTGAACCGCCAACCCAATCTTTTTTGACAGATTTGGGGATTGTGTCTAAGCTGCTGCTACCGCTCAAGACTCGCGCTGGTGAAATGGGAGCAATTGTTTGCAATCAGTACAGCGATCGGCGGGAGTGGGCTGCTAGCGAAGTAGAATTGCTGCAAGTGGTGGTAGATCAATTGGCGATCGCGATCGACCAAGCCGAACTTTATGCCCAAAGTCGCGCCACAGCCTTAGCTGCTCAAACTCAGGCGCGCCAGCTCACTGAAACATTGCATAATTTACAGCAGAAAGAAGCTCAGCTTATCCAAAACGAAAAAATGTCCTCTCTCGGTCAAATGGTCGCCGGAGTCGCCCACGAAATTAACAATCCGGTTAATTTTATTTACGGCAACTTGACTTATTGTGAGCAGTATGTTAAAGATTTGCTTGATTTGCTGCGGTTGTACCAAAAACACTACCCCGATCCCTGCGAAGAAATTCTCAACAAAAGCGAAGAAATTGAGGTTGATTTCGTGATTCCCGACTTGCTGAAACTGTTGTCTTCAATGGATATGGGAGTCGAACGTATCCGCAAAATTGTCGTTTCTCTGCGGAACTTCTCGCGGCACGATGAAGGCGAGATGAAGCCGGTGGACATTCATGAAGGAATTGAAAGTACGCTGCTGATTTTGGACAGCCGCTTGAAATCCAACGGGCAAATTTCTGGCATTGAAGTGGTGAAAGAGTATGGCAATTTGCCAAAGGTAGAGTGTTATCCTGGTCAACTCAACCAAGTATTTATGAATATACTCGGCAATGCGATCGACGCTTTGGATGGTAAACCTACCCCCAAGACAATCGAAATTTCGACGGCGCTGGTGACGGAAGACTCCCAGGATGTATTGTCATCCAAGTTGATCGGTCAATCTGTGCTAATTCGGATTCGGGACAACGGGCCGGGATTAGTCGAAAAAGCCAAAGGCCGCTTGTTTGACCCATTTTTTACTACTAAGCCTGTGGGTAAGGGTACTGGACTGGGCTTATCGATCAGCCACCAGATTGTGGTGGAAAAACACAAAGGCAGCTTAGAATGTATCTCGGAAGCCGGACAGGGAGTGGAGTTCAGGATTAAAATTCCGATCGCGATCGGCGTAATTAGCAAGAAGTTAGCATAGTGGGCGATCGACTTCAACACCAAGTTGAAAACTTTTTTGTCAAAGTGCTTGACAAATTACCTCATCCTGATGTTATTATAAACAAGGTTAAGACGTTGGGGCGTCGCCAAGTGGTAAGGCAGCTGGTTTTGGTCCAGCCATTCAGAGGTTCGAATCCTTTCGCCCCAGTTTAGAGATAATCAGAAACAATTAATCTGGGTAGGGACACGGCATTGCCGTCTCCTCATAGAAATTAGGAGACGGCAGTGCCGTTTCCCTACAATCAGGGTAGGGACACGGCATTGCCGTCTCCTCATAGAAATTAGGACACGGCAGTGCCGTTTCCCTACAATCGGGGTAGGGACACGGCATTGCCGTCTCCTCATAGTCAACCATCATCCTCAATTTCCTCGATTTCCTCAATTTCCTCCATTTCCACCACATCAACAGATTGCAATTGAGTCGGAGTGGCGGGAATTGCGGCAATTATGGCGTCAATCACCTTAGCTACCGGAATAATCTGCATTCCTAATTCTGGCACCGGTTGATTTTTAGGGATAATCGCTCTTTTAAAACCTAATTTTGCGGCCTCTCTTAATCTTAATTCTAATTGGGAAACTGGCCGCACTTGTCCTCCTAAACCGACTTCTCCAAGTAACACAGTTCTAGCATCAACTATGCGATCGCGAAAACTGGCCACAACTGCGATCGCAATTGCCAAATCCGACGCCGGTTCCTCCACCTTCAAGCCACCAACCGATGCCACAATCGTATCCAATTTAGACAAAGGAATCCCAACTCTTTTCTCCAAAACTGCTAGAATTTGCTGCAATCTACTATTATCCACCCCAGTAGTAGAACGGCGGGGCGAACCAAAACTCGCAGGACTAACTAAGGCCTGAATTTCTACTAAAATTGGTCTAGTTCCTTCGCAAGTAACAGTCGTTGATGTACCAGGTGAAAACTCATCACGATTTCCTAAAAATAACTCTGATGGATTGTCTACTTCTCGTAATCCCTCGGCTACCATTTCAAATACGCCGATTTCATGAGTTGCACCAAAACGGTTTTTCATCGATCGCAAAAGTCGATGAGAAGCAAACCGATCGCCCTCAAAATATAGTACAGTATCTACTAGATGTTCCAAAACCCTCGGCCCCGCCAACCCACCATCTTTAGTAACGTGACCAACAATAAATAAAGTAATATTTTCTCTTTTTGCCACCTGCATCAAAGCAGATGTACATTCTCGCACCTGAGCCACCGATCCGGGTGCTGATGTTAAACTAGCAAAATAAATAGTTTGGATACTGTCAATAACTGCTACATTTGGTTTGAGTGCTTCCAACTCCCGCAACACAACTTCTAAATCAGTCTCTGGAAGCAAATAAAAATTCTCGGCTGAATGATCGTCGGGATCAATGGGAGTAGCACCATTAGTAGTTTGTCCGTTACTGTCAGATCGATCGGAACTATTGCTTGACAAATCAACCGGATTGGCCACTCCTAAACGCTGCGATCGCAACTTCACCTGCTGGCCAGACTCCTCGGCACTTACATACAGTACGCGATCCTTGCGAGCCAACTTATTAGCCACTTGCAACAACAGCGTCGATTTTCCAATCCCCGGTTCCCCGCCAATCAACACCAGGGAACCCGGAACAATGCCGCCTCCCAAAACGCGATCGAGCTCAGTATAGCCCGAAGGCCAACGAGACTGAGTTTGGTCAGCAATCTGCGATAATCTAAAAGATACCCTGGCTTGACCCTTGGACTTATCAGGAGGCGCACCGCCCTTTCCCTTAGTCGTTACCCCAGTCAACCCAGCCCGTGGTACGGCAATAGTAGAATGTTCTGGTTGCTCATCAAAAGAATCCCATTTCTGACAGCTAGGACACCTGCCAAAATATTGTGGCGACTCATACGCACATTCCCGACAAATATACTGTATTCGAGGTTTAGGCATTTTTCAAAACGACCAATAACTAGAACATTCACTAAATCTGAAAGTAGGATTTACTGCGACTATTACCAGATTAAAGACTTCCCAAAATACTCCAACTAAACTCTAAATTGATACCATCCAGCATCATCAATGGCAATTAATTTTGGTTTTTGCCCTAGGGTTTAAACTCGAAAGTTATTATTTTATTATGATAGCATAGAAGCTATAGCAAAGAGTAATGGGAATAAATTCCCTTGAATCGCTTTTCACCCCACTCCTAAAGGAATAGGGTTTTCAATCTCCCAAATTTATCCTATAATAGGGTACAAAAAATAAACATTATCTCGAATTTAGCTTAAGGAGTGTTGCATAACTTGGAAAACCATAAAGAAAAAATTCTGGTAGTCGATGACGAAGCCAGTATCCGCCGTATTCTGGAAACTCGTCTTTCCATGATTGGCTATGATGTCGTCACCGCAGCCGACGGTGAAGAAGCTCTCGAAATATTTCGCAACACCGAACCCGACTTAGTGGTTTTGGATGTGATGATGCCAAAGCTGGATGGCTATGGCGTTTGTCAGGAGTTGCGGAAGGAATCGGATGTGCCTATCATCATGCTAACTGCTTTGGGAGATGTCGCCGATCGCATCACCGGTTTAGAATTAGGCGCAGACGATTATGTTGTCAAACCTTTTTCTCCCAAGGAACTAGAAGCTCGCATCCGTTCAGTGCTACGCCGGGTTGACAAAAATGGCTCTTCGGGGATTCCCAGTTCGGGAGTCATTCAGGTAACGAATATTCGGATTGACACCAACAAGCGACAAGTTTATAAAGGTGACGAACGAATTCGGCTTACAGGGATGGAATTTAGCTTGTTAGAGCTACTTGTCAGTCGTTCTGGAGAGCCTTTTTCGCGATCAGAAATTTTGCAAGAAGTTTGGGGATACACGCCTGAGCGCCACGTAGACACCCGTGTAGTGGACGTTCACATCTCTCGGCTTAGGGCAAAATTAGAGGATGACCCCAGCAATCCTGAATTAATTCTCACCGCCCGTGGCACCGGCTATCTATTCCAGCGCATTGTCGAAGCTGGGGAACTTGGGTAAAGTTAGTCATATCAATTCCGGTAACACCGGAATGATATAGAGGAGACGGCAGTGCCGTGTCCCTACCCAAAATAAGATTGTAGG
>JAYTZD010000063.1:0-2151 GCA_043742065.1 Oscillatoriales bacterium | reverse complement strand
GCGGTTCCACTCTTCATCGGAAATTTCTGCTAATTCTGCAAGTGTCGGCGCTATATTTTCAGGATAAGGCTCGAATTCTGCAACATCTGTTGGCTTAGCAAATCGCTGATTCCAAGGACAAACATCCTGACAAATGTCGCAACCTGCTACCCAACCTTGTAAATTAGATGCTATTTCGTCGGGCAATTTTTCGGCTCGATTCTCGATCGTATGATACGCTATACATCGATCGGCATCCACGACAAAAGGCTCAGTAATTGCTCCAGTCGGACAGGCCTCAATGCAGCGAGTACAAGTACCGCAATGTTGGGTATGCTCAGAATCTGGTACTAACTCCAAATTCGTCAAAACTTCACCCAAAAATACCCAAGAACCGTATTCTCGCGAAATTACATTACCATTTTTGGCAATCCAACCAATCCCCGCCCGTTGCGCCCATACTTTATCCTGAATCGGCCCGGTGTCAGCATAATACCGTGCTTCAATCCCTTCACCTTGCGATCGCACCCAATCTGCCAAAACCTTCAGTTTTTTGTGCAGAATTTTATGATAATCCCGTCCCCAGCCATAGCGAGAGATTTTGGCATATTCAGCAGTTTCGGGGCGTTGGTGAGGCGTATAGTAGTTGATGGCGACACATATTAACGACTTCACCTCTGGCATGGAAGCGCGAATATCCTGTCGTTTGGGGTTAGCCATCCATCCCATATCCCCTTGATAGCCTTTATCCAACCATGCCTGTAACCTTTGTGACTCCTCATCAGTGCCCTCGTCTACTAAAGCTATCCCAACCTTGTGAAATCCCAACTCTAGGGATTTTTGCTTAATTCGATCGCTATTTATTGATACTTTCATAAAGTAAACTCATATATCATAAATTGTGCAATTAGTCTAGTGACATCAACCAATTTAGCCCCAAGAATCATCATACTTTCAGAATCTTTATATTTAAAAATTTGATCTCTAATTTGTCAAAAATGTTACATAATTTTAAGCAAGGGAGATTAAGGTTCGCTAACTGAATTACCTCACTAAAAGCGCGAATCTCACAAAATACAGATGGCAGTTAGTATTCAATCCGCTCAATCTATCTTCTCAAGCACCGAGATTGCTAGCGTTGTCCCGTCTACCACGGACGCATTCTACAAACTCAGTGTTGAAGACCAACTAGCCTTACTCTGGTATGCCTACACCGAAATGGGCATTACCATTACCGCCGCTGCCCCAGGAGTAGCCAGCATGGCGCTTGTCGAAGGCATCCTGGGCGAAATCAAGCAGATGTCGCCAGAGGCTCAAAGCAAAACCATGTTTGACCTTGCTAGCAACGCTGACACCACCATCGGCCGCATTTACACATCCTTGCGCGTCAACACCAAACTTGGTTTCTGGTACGAACTAGGACAATTGATGAAGCAAGGCCTTGTTGCTCCGATTCCTTCTGGCTATCGAATGTCTCCCGAAGCCACCACAGTCCTCGAAACTCTCAAAAAACTTGATCCAGGTCAGCAAATTACCGTACTTCGTAACACGGTAGTTCACATGGGCTATGATCCTGATTTCAGCCAAGAGTACGGCAAACGCTCAGCTCCTAAAAGCACTCCCACGGCAGTTGAAGGGCGGGTGAAAACTCAGATTGAAGGTATTAGCGAGCAAACTGTGCTCAGCTACATTGACAACATGAATGCCTTCGACTTTACTCCTGCTGTGGCTTTGTTTGCCGAAGAAGGTGCTCTGCAACCACCGTTCCAAAAGCCGATTGTGGGCCGCGAAGCTATCCTCAACTATATGCGGGAAGAGTGCATCGGACTCAAGATGATGCCCCAGCAAGGTGTTTCGGAACCAGCCGAAGATGGCTACCGCCAAGTGAAGGTGACAGGTAAAGTCGAAACTCCTTGGTTTGGCTCGAATGTGGGCATGAACATTGCGTGGCGTTTCTTGCTTGATCCCCAAGGTCAAATTTTCTTTGTGGCGATCGACTTGTTAGCATCTCCCAAAGAATTGCTAAACTTGATCCGCAAGTAGAATTCTCCAGTTCTGTTGGTTAAACAGGACTTAAAAGAAACCGAGATGCCGCTGGTGTCTCGGTTTATTTTATATGATATCAATTCCGGTTGCACCGGAATGATATAGAGGAGACGGCAGTGCCGTTTC
>JAYTZD010000062.1:0-4385 GCA_043742065.1 Oscillatoriales bacterium | reverse complement strand
CCCTACAATATTATTTTGGGTAGGGAAACGGCACTGCCGTCTCCTCTATCATTCCTTTTCCTAATCCAAATTGTACAGTTGCATTACATCGCTAATCGGCATTCTTGAATATGCTCCTAAAGTTAATCGTGATGTATGTCCTTGCTGCAAGTGTTCTGCGGCTGCACAGGCGATCATTGCTGCGTTATCGGTACAATATTTTAAGGGTGGAAACAATACTCGCAGATTGTGTTTGGCTGCTGCGGTTTGTAAGTGCTGTCGCAATCCGCTGTTAGCCGCAACTCCGCCGCCGATGGCAATAGTATTGAGTCCCAAATTGACTGCACAGGCGATCGCCCTTTTTGTTAAACTCTTAGCTACACTCTCTTGAAAGCTCGCCGCTATATCATTAATTACAGATTCAGGCAAGATGCCCTCGCTACCAAACTGATTATTTTCTTTCTTGAGTTTCTGCACTAATTGCAAAACCGCAGTTTTCAAGCCACTAAAACTACTGTCATAGGGATGAAAACCACCTTCTGGTAGAGAAATTCTGCCTTCTGGCAACTTAAAAGCCGTAGGATTCCCCAAGGTTGCCAATTTGTCAATTAGTGGCCCGCCCGGATAGCCTAGCTGCAATAGTCTTGCCACTTTATCAAAAGCTTCCCCCGCTGCGTCATCGCGAGTGTGCCCTACTGTTTCGTAAACGCCACAATCTTTGACATGAATTAAGCTGGTGTGTCCCCCAGAAACTAACAGACACAAAAATGGTGGCTGCAATTCTGGTTCGGTAAGGTAAGAAGCATAAATGTGCCCTTCCAAGTGGTGTACCCCTAAAAAGGGTTTTTGGTGGACGATTGCCAAGGTTTTGGCCGCTGTCAGCCCGACTAACAATGCACCCACTAAACCAGGGGCGCAAGTCGCTGCAATCCCGTCAATTTCTGACCAAGTGAGGTTTGCTTCAGCAAGACACTGGGCAATTACCTGATTGATCATTTCTAAGTGACTCCGCGAAGCCACTTCTGGAACCACCCCGCCGAACTGCTGGTGGATTTTAATTTGTGATGCCACAACATTGCTACAAACTTGACGATTCTTAACAATTGCTGCGGCAGTTTCGTCACAACTTGTTTCGATTGCGAAAACGGTTGCCATTAACTGGTAATTTTATTTGATAGGTTGTCTACTGCTAGCTTAAACTGTTAATACGGCAGTAATCTAGATGACCGATCGGCAAGTTGAAATGCTTGTAAAAAAACTTATTGTTTTGTAACAAAAGGAAACAATTTCATGCGACGATTGTTTGCTGCGATTTTAGTGGTGAGTCTTTGGATTAGTTTTGCTCCTGTTGCCTCGGCCTATAATTTAGTGCCGTGCAAGGACTCTCCCGCGTTCAAAGAACTGGCTAAAAATGCACGTTCTACCAATGGCGACCCAGCATCTGCAAAAGCCAGATTTGACCGTTATTCTGAAGCTTTGTGTGGCGCAGAAGGATATCCTCACTTAATTGTGGATGGCAATTTGAGCTACGCCGGCGACTTTTTGATTCCCAGCGTGCTGTTTTTGTATATCGCTGGCTGGATTGGTTGGGTTGGCCGCTCTTATCTGCAAGCAGCTAAGAAATCTGGCACTCCAGAGGAAAAAGAGATTATCATCGATGTTCCAATGGCAGTCAAATTTATGCTAGGTGGCTTTTTGTGGCCTCTGGCGGCTCTCAAGGAAATCACCACTGGTGAAATGTTTGCTAAAGACGACGAAATTACCGTTTCGCCGCGCTAGTAATTGGGGATTTTAGATTTGAGATTTTAACTGGTTTGCAAATGCCAATTATCAAATCCTCAATCTAAAATCTGTTCTGGAATTTTTTTTAAGTTGTCTAAACTTTCGAGGAGCAGTATTTATGCAATACTTTGTGAAGTATCTTTCGACCGCGCCAGTCTTGGCAGCAGTTTGGATGGTGGTAACGGCGGGAATTTTGATTGAGTTCAACCGCTTTTTCCCTGACTTGTTATTTCATCCGCTGCGCTAAAATTTCAGCGAATTTAGGTTCCTAAACCTAGGTAAAAAAAGTTGAGAGTTTTGAATGTTGAGCGGTGATTTATCAAGTTATTTCAAGGCTCAAATATCAAAACTCTCACATTGTAGGATGCTAATGGGCATCGGGCATTGGTTATTATTATCAACAAATAACATAGGAGAAATAACGAATGACTAATGCCAACTGACTACTTATATCATTGACACTCTCAGGTCTAAAGACACTGAAATTTTGCTGACAGAGTGAGACTCTCGCTACGGCCGTCAAACGCCGTCTACTTAGTCATCAATCGTCAAGCGATAGTTACTAGCTACTTTTGTTTTCAATGCTTTCAGAATCCATCACGATAGGCCAAGACGCGGTACGCTCCACAACCTGCCATTATCTGCTCTTTCCTGTCATACTGAACATTAGGACTTAAACCTAACCGTTGTTTCATAGGAGCCGGGATTTCTCCGATACTAGGATGTTTCAACACGTAGATGTTTTTGTTCTTACTCACAGTCTAATTTTAGCATAAATACCACGGCGGTTAAAACCGCACGAGCCGCTTTCCTCTCAGGACTCAAGTCTCTGAGTTTCCCGCATCCCGTATTATTTTTATGAAGTCTTATCTCGCTGCCGCAATTCAAATGACTAGCTTGCCTGACCTGCAAAAAAATTTGGTTCAGGCAGAGGAATTAATCGACCTGGCCGTGCGTCGGGGTGCTGAGTTAGTTACCTTACCAGAAAATTTTTCGTTTATGGGTGAAGAGGAGGAAAAGATTGCTGCTTCTGAAGCTATTGGTCAGCAAAGCGAAAGATTCCTCAAAACGATGGCCCAGCGTTTCCAGGTAACGATTCTGGGTGGTGGGTTTCCGGTGCCGACGGAGGGGGGCAAGGTATATAATACTTGCTTGTTAGTAGATCCGAATGGCCGGGAGTTGGCAAGGTATGAAAAAGTACATTTGTTTGATGTGAATGTGCCAGACGGGATTACTTATCGGGAATCTAGCACTGTCAAGGCGGGTGAGGATTTGCCACCGGTTTATGTGTCGCCAGATTTGGGAACACTGGGACTTTCGGTTTGCTATGATGTCCGATTCCCGGAATTGTACAGGCATTTGTCGCAGCAGGGTGCGGATGTTTTGTTTGTACCGGCGGCGTTTACGGCCTATACTGGCAAGGATCATTGGAAGGTTTTGTTGCAGGCTAGGGCGATCGAGAATACTTGTTACACGATCGCACCGGCACAGACTGGACACCACTACGGCCGTCGTCAAACTCACGGTCACGCGATGATTATCGACCCTTGGGGTGTGGTTTTGGCGGATGCGGGAGATGAACCGGGTGTGGCGATCGCGGAAATTAATCCCGATCGACTAGAACAAGTCCGTCGCCAAATGCCCTCACTCCAACATCGGGTTTTTCTCTGAAGGCATTTTGAGACCAATTGGTCTCAAAAATTCAGTTTGAGAAATTAGGAGACGGCTTTGAGAAATGAGGAGACGGCAGTGCCGTGTCCCTACAATATTATTTGCTGATTATTTTTGATGAAACACACTCTTTCGGTTTTAGTTGAAGATGAAGCGGGTGTCCTCACCCGAATTGCTAGTTTGTTTGCCCGCCGGGGTTTTAATATTGAAAGTCTGGCTGTGGGGCCGGCGGAGCAAGTGGGAGTGTCTCGGATTACGATGGTTGTACCGGGAGATGACCAAATTATTGAGCAGTTGACTAAGCAACTGTACAAGTTGATTAATGTCCTCAAAGTGCAGGATGTAACGGAAATTCCTTGTGTGGAACGGGAATTGATGTTGTTGAAAGTTAATGCTGCGACTGGGACGCGATCGGAGATTATTGAGTTAGCTCAGATTTTTAGAGCGCGAGTGGTGGATATTGGTGATGATACGCTGACTTTGGAAGTAGTCGGAGATCCAGGTAAAATGGTGGCGATTGTCCAAGTGCTGAATAGATTTGGCATCAAGGAAATTGCTCGGACTGGCAAAATTGCGATGACGCGGGAGTCGGGAGTGAATACTGAGTTTCTTAAGTCTTTGGAGGCGAAGGTTTAAGTTAGTTGACGGTTGACTGTTGACGGTTGACTGTTGACTGTTCACTGTTTGCCATTAACTATTTATTAAAAGGAGTTAATATGGAAAGCTTCCAACAGCTAAGAGTTTATCAATTAGCTGAAAAAATAGCAAACGAAATATGGTTTATTGTTAAAAAGTGGGACGATTTTGCGAAGGATACGATGGGAAAACAAATAGTGCGATCGGCTGATATCAATTCCGGCTGCGCCGGAATGATATAGAGGAGACGGCAGTGCCGTGTCCTCTATATCATTCCGGCGCAGCCGGAATTGATATCAGCCGATCGCACTATTTGT
>JAYTZD010000061.1:0-2155 GCA_043742065.1 Oscillatoriales bacterium | reverse complement strand
AAATTTGAAATCAAAATCATGGCATACAGCGATTTTACACTGCGAAAAGTTAAGCAAAGCTTCGGATTGACCTCAGTTGAAGGCGGGCGCTTTTTGCCAGAAATTGAACTGATCGCACCTAGTGCCATTTTAGCAGGTTTGTTGGCAGATACGGTGCCTTGGGCGATCGCCGTAGGAACCGAAAAAGCTAAAAAAGATTTAATAAAATTAACAATAACTCAATTCCGACTATTTACGGTTCATTCACTTCTCTCTGATCTTCATCCGCGTGAATTCGCGTTAATCTATTGTCATCTGCGGTTAATATATTCTCTTTTTTTACCGCAGATACAGGCAGATAAACACAGATTAACGCAGATGAGTTATATTGATTCTGGTCGCACAGTCCGTGATTATTGACTGTTGACTAGATTTTACTCCCGACGATTCTACCGGATTTGATATAACCAATAACAAATTAAACAAAAAAAATAGGCTAGCCATATTAGCGCCTATCTCAATCAATATTTTAATGGCTCCCCGCAACGCCGTCTTACCTCAGCTTTTGACCTGGTATTTTACCAGGTGGGCACCGTTGGCTCGGACTTAAAGTTTCTGGGTACAAGCCCAGTTTACTGCTGTCCAAACATCTTGATTCCCTAGAGTTAAGAGTTATAGATCAAAAAAACATTATTGGCAGTTACCAACGTCGCAGTAGAACCTGTATTTAATATACAACAACTAACTCGATTTTGGCAAGCTTTGAGTAATTTAACTTGCATTCCAGATAGATTCAATGGTTTGAGCGATCGCATCTACTTGCACTCGCCCCTGATCCACGGCTTCTCGATCGAGCAAAACAGTAACATGACCCAGTTTACGACCGGGACGTGATTCTTTCTTACCATACCAATGCACAAAAGCACCATCGATTTGTGCCAGTTGTTTTCGTTGTTCTAAATAGTCGGACTCAGCCGATTCATAGCCGAGTAAATTTACCATCACAGCACCAGCAGAGTTTAAATCGCAATTACCTAAAGGCAGTTGACAAACTGCGCGCAAATGTTGTTCAAATTGTGAAGTTTTGCAAGCATCTATGGTGAAGTGTCCCGAATTGTGGGTGCGGGGTGCAATTTCATTGACTAATAGTTGATTGTCGCTGGTTAAAAATAGTTCAATGCCGAATACGCCGACAGCTTGTAAACTATTGAGGAGAGTGCGGGCGATCGCCTCAGCTTCGGCCTTCACCTCTAAACTAATCTGGGCCGGTGCAATCACCAGACGGCAAACCTGATGTTCCTGTTGAGTTTCGACGATCGGGTAAATTGCCATTTCACCATTTGCCGATCGAGCTGCAATTACAGCCAACTCGCGATCGAAAGGCACAAACTCTTCCACTAACAAAGCCAGACCTTTAAGCTTAACACAAATTGAGTCAAAACTCGCCCGATCTTGCACCACAAAAGTACCTTGACCGTCATAACCGTGGCGACGAACCTTGATCACCAAGGGAAAATCCAAGGGCAAAGCCTGACTACAATCCCATTGCCAAAATCTCGGAGTTGGCAAACCCAAATCTCGCAAATAACAACGCTGGACGTACTTATCCAACAAAGGATCAAGTGATGATAAACTCGGCTGAAATGAAACACCTTGCTTTTCTAGTGTCCGCAAACCATCCAAATCAACAAACTCATTTTCAAAAGTAATCACATCACAGCGAGTGGCCAATTCAGCAGTAGCATTAACATCATCAATAGCCGCTAAAATAGTATGAGCAGCCACAGAAATTGCCGGGTCAGTAGCCTGGGGAGTTTGCACCACCAATTCAATACCCAGCCTACTAGCAGCAGCTCCCATCATCCAAGCTAGTTGGCCGCCACCGACAACACCCACCCGCTTAATTTTAGGAGATGTAATCGCAGCGGCTTGAGTTGATTTCATGTCAGTAAATTTGATTGTGTTAACCTAACTATTTTATAGCAAAAAGTACCACAATGAATATGCTGTCGGGGCGGATTCACCAACAATATATAACAAGAACCAGCAATCTCAATCAACCCGCCCGCCCCAACAATAAATCGCAATCTACCTCTTTCAAGATAGTAGGGGCGGGCGATGCCCTGAGCGTAGTCGAAGGGTTCACCAACAAGATATAACAAGAACCAACAATCTC
>JAYTZD010000060.1:0-8629 GCA_043742065.1 Oscillatoriales bacterium | reverse complement strand
AGTTAAAATTACCGAAGAGTCTGCGGTGGAAGAGGGATCTCATGGAGAACCAGAAAATAATTCACTTCTGATGTCTGCCAAATCTCCATCTCAAGACTGGATTGTTTTCACGATCAAAGATACTGGCATCGGTATGACTCCGGAACAGTTAGCTAGAGTGTTCGATCCCTTCACCCAAGCCGATTCCTCAAGCACTAAGAAGTACGGCGGAACAGGTTTGGGACTGACGATTACCAAAAAATATTGCAAAATGATGGGTGGAGATATTAGAGCCGTCAGCAAGTTGAATCAAGGCTCTATTTTTATAATTCGTCTCCCAGCTAAGTTCAGCTAAACTCCCACATTCGATTTTAGATTTTAGATTTTGGATTTTAGATTGAAGAATTGGAGAATTGGAGAATAACTTAACTCTCTACACTCCATTACCTATAATTAACAAAGTTGCTTACAAAGCGCCAGAAATTATGCATCCCTACCTCCAGCGCCAACTCGAAGAGCTTAATTTAACGGACGATTCTCCTCCTCTGACTGCCGAGCAGTGGCGGCTATTTTTAGAAGAGGTAAGTCAAAGCTATGATAGCAATGGCCAGCAGGCGCTGGTGAAACAAGCTTCAGAAAACTCCCAGGATGAAGCGCTACAGTCCGATCCAGAGTATCCAACAATTTCTGAACTCGATCGACTGCGGGCGACTCTCAATAGTTTAGGTGCGGGACTTTTGACGCTGGATTCTCAGGGACTCGTGCTCTGTGTCAACCCAGAAGCCGAACGCCTGTTGGGGTGGCGAGAGTCGGAACTCGTAGGCGGGGCGCTGCTATCTCGGATCGCCTCGAAACAGAGGAAAGTCAAGAAGTCAAAGGTTTTGAGCTCCAAGCAACCGGAAGCTAGCAATAGTGAAAATTTGCCGATCGCAACTTCACTATCTTTATCACAGGCGATCGCCTCTAATCTACCTTATAGTCATTCAGACGACCAGTTTCTCTGCCGCGATGGCAAAATTTTACCAGTTTCCTATTTTTTCAATCCCGCAGCCCTGGGCGGAAATATTTCAGTCTTGGTGTTTTTTGATATTGGCGAACAAAAGCAATTAGCTAGAGAACAAGAGCGATCGGTCTCTATGCTACAATCAGTTTTAGAATCCACAGATGCCGGTATTATTGCTGTTGACAACAACGGTAATGTGTGTAATTACAATCAAAAGTTTATAGAAATGTGGGGTTTGTCCGAAACTCAGAAGTTTAACCGATCGACTGTCGGTACTCTCCAAAAACCGACCAAAACAGCATTTCCCTTTGCCCTACGTCAATTAAAAGACCCCCAAGAATTTCTCAAAAACGTCATAAAAGTGTCTGCCCATCCAGATACTAAAATAGACAATTTATTAGAATTCAAAGATGGAAAAATTCTCGAATTAAATTCCAGACCTTCAAAAGTAGACTCAAAAATAGTAGGTAGAGTCTGGAGTTTTCGAGATATTACCGATCGCCAAAGAGTAGAACAAGCTTTGCAACATCGAGTAGAATTCGATCAGTTAATTACCAATTTGTCAACCCATTTCATCAACCAGTCTGTATCAGAAATAGACAAAGGAATCAATCATGCCCTAGAAGCGATCGCCACCAAAAGCCACTTTGACCGCAGCTACATCTACTTACTATCCGAAGACAAAATTCAATTTAAACACATCTACGAGTGGTGCAACGAGGACAGACAACCCCTCAGAGACAAAATTCCACAAATCTCAGTCCAACAAATCCCTTGGATTGCCCAGAAAATCGGTCAGTTTGAAAGCATCCACATTTCCGAAGTTAGCGAAGTAGCGCTCCCAGAATTAGTAGAAATTGCCTATTTTGGCGATCGAGAAGCACCAACAGCATCACTCCTAAATCCCCCTTCCCAAATCACCAATAAAAATCTGATTGCCGCCTTCGCATCCTTTGGTGAATCACTCCACAATTCAGCAGCAAAAAAACTTGATAAAAGCATTCACTCGTTGAGCATTATTCCCCTAGTTTGCAGACAAGAACTAATCGGATTTATCGGATTTGATACCCAAAAGCAGACAGCAAAGCGATCGCCCGAAATATCCACCCAACTAAAAATAGTCGGAGAAATGCTTGCCAATGCCCTAGAACGCCAGCGGACAGAATCCGCCTTAAGACAAGCCGAAATCAAATACCGCAGCATCTTTGAAAACGCAGTCGAAGGCATATTCCAAATCACCCCAGACGGGCGCTACCTGAGTGCTAACACCGCCCTAGCCCGGATCTACGGCTACGACTCCTGCGCTCAAATGCTCGCCGAACTTACAGATATCAAAAGCCAGCTTCACAGCAACCCCCATCGGCGCGCCAACTTTATTGCAGCCATGACAGGTGTCTGCGAAATATCCAAATTTGAATCGCAAATATACCGCCTGGACGGTAGGCTGATCTGGATTGCCGAAAATGCCCGCAGCATCTGCGATGAGAGTGGCAACGTTTTATACTATGAAGGTACTGTTGAAGACATCACCGATCGCAAAAGGGCCGAATCCACCATGCAGTTTGCCCTAGAAGCAGCAGAATCAGCAAACAGGGCAAAAAGTACATTTCTGGCCAACATGAGCCACGAACTCCGCACACCCCTCAATGCGATCATCGGCTACAGCGAAATGCTGCAAGAAGAAGCCGAAGACTCCGGGAACCAGGAATCAGTCCCGGATCTCGAAAAAATCCGCAGCGCCGGCAAACACCTACTCGCCCTGATCAACGACATCCTAGATATCTCTAAAATTGAAGCCGGGAGAATGGAACTTTACCTAGAAACCTTCGATATCCCATCCCTAATTGACAGCGCCGTTGCTACAGCAATCCCACTGATTGAAAAAAACGGTAACATCCTAGAAATTTACTGTCCCAACAATCTCGACACGATGCACGCCGACATGACCAAAGTCCGGCAGGTGCTGCTGAATTTGCTCAGTAATGCTGCTAAGTTTACCAAAAATGGCAAAATTGCGATCGGAGTCGAAAAAATTAATAATGAACAATTAAAAATCAAAAATCAAGAAGAATCTTCGCAAATTTTAATTGCCAATGCCGAATTTTTAAGTTTCTGCGTCTCCGACACCGGAATTGGCATGAATCCAGAACAATTGCAGCGAGTTTTCCTACCTTTCACCCAAGCAGATGCCTCAACCACCCGCAAGTATGGCGGCACCGGTTTAGGACTGGCTATCAGCCAGCGTTTCTGTCAGATGATGGGTGGCACCATTGAGGCCGATAGCATATTGGGTGTCGGCAGTGCTTTCACCGTAATTCTACCCAGCCAAATCAAACTTCCCGAAACCGAAAACAAAGTCCACGATAGCAAACGTCCCCTTTCGCTAAACAGTGCAGGCACTATTTTAGTCGTTGACGATGACCCGATTTCGCGAGATTTAATCGAACGCGCCCTGACTCGCCAAGGGCTGCACATAGAACTCGCCAGCAGTGGCGAACAAGCATTGGAACTCGCCAAGAAACTGCACCCACAAGCGATTACCCTTGACGTGATGATGCCGGGAATGGACGGTTGGGCGGTACTCTCTGCCCTGAAAGCAGATCCAGACCTTGCTGAAATTCCCGTAATCCTGCTATCCTTTGTGGGCAACAAAAGCCTCGGCTTTGCATTGGGCGCATCGGAGTACCTGACTAAGCCAGTGGACGGCAAACGGCTGGCTGCTTTGTTGAGGAAGTACCGACGTGACCAAGACAACCTTGCAAATAACGATTTGACCTGTCAAATCCTAATTGTGGAAGACGACATTGCCACGCGCGGAATACTACGACGCATACTAGAAAAACAAGGCTGGACAGTAACGGAAGCTGATAGTGGGCGCGCTGCTCTCGATCATTTGGACGTTTCGCGACCAAACCTGATCTTACTAGATTTGATGTTGCCAGAAATGGATGGCTTTGAGTTGATTGGCGAACTTCGCAAATCCCACTCTGGAGATCCCATACCGATTGTGGTGATTACGGGTAAAGATTTGACACCGGCCGAAAGCCAGCAGTTAAACGGTTGTGTCGATCGCGTGTTAAAAAAAGGAGTCTACAGTTGTGATACTTTGCTGCGTGATGTCCGTTCTATAGTGAATGACAGATTCGATCGCAGGTACGGCTCAAAAGGGAAGGAGGGAACCAATGGCTAAAATCCTGTTGGTTGAAGATAACGAAATGAATAGGGATATGCTTTCCAGACGTCTAGCTCGCAAGGGACACGAGGTGTTTATTGCTGTGGACGGTGCTGAGGGAGTCTCGATGGCTATTGCCAAAATACCTGATTTGATTCTGATGGATATGAGTCTACCAGTTCTGGATGGGTGGCAAGCGACGCAGCAAATTAAGGCGGCTTCTGAAACTAAAATGATTCCGGTGATTGCGTTGACAGCTCACGCTATGGCCGGAGATCGGGAAAAGTGTATGGCGGCTGGCTGCGACGACTACGACACCAAACCGGTGGAGTTTCCTCGACTTTTGAGTAAGATTGAAATTCTTCTGAAAGGGGCCGCGACATGAAAGGTGACGAGGGCAGCGTTCTAGTTGTTGATGACAATGAGGTTAACCGCGATTTGCTGGCTCGCCGACTTCAGCGCCAAGGCCACCTGGTAACAGTGGCTGAAGATGGTCTTCAAGCTCTGGAACTGATGCGCTCTGAGCCTTTTGACTTGGTTCTTCTCGACATCATGATGCCACAAATGAACGGCTATCAGGTGCTGGAAAATCTCAAGGCGGACGAGCAGTTGCGTTACATCCCGGTAATTATGATTTCGGCGGTGGACGATATTGACAGTATCGTTCGCTGTATTGAGTTGGGGGCGGAAGATTATCTTTCTAAACCCTTTAATCCGGTGTTGTTGAAGGCTCGGATTAGTGCTTGTCTGGAAAAGAAGCGGCTACGGGATCAGGAGCAAGCTTATTTGCAGGAGTTGAATGAGGAAAAGGAAAAGTCTGAGCGGTTACTGTTGAATATTTTACCGCAGGCGATCGCCGAACGTCTCAAACAGGGGGAAACTACGATCGCGGATAGTTTCTCTGATGTGACTGTGATGTTTGCGGATTTGGTTGGTTTTACCAAGCTTTCCAGTCATTTGTCACCGGCGGAGTTAGTGGAGTTGCTCAACCGAATTTTCTCGGAGTTTGACAAATTGGCCGATCGCTACGGACTTGAGAAAATTAAGACGATCGGCGATGCTTATATGGTGGTTGGTGGTTTGCCGACACCGAGTGAGAATCATGCCGAGGCGATCGCATCTATGGCGATCGACATTCAAGCAGCCATTGCCAAGATGCGAACTAAAGGCGACCAACCACTCAGCATCCGCATCGGTATTAATACTGGCCCAGTGGAAGCTGGAGTAATTGGTACTAAAAAGTTTACCTATGATTTATGGGGAGATACAGTTAATATAGCTTCTCGGATGGAATCTCTCGGTGTTCCCGGTGGCATTCAAGTAACAGTTGCTACCTACGAACGGCTGCGAGATAAGTACGTTTTTGAAGAGCGTGGCCTGCTTCAAGTCAAAGGAAAAGGGGATATGACGACTTATCTGCTTTTGGGCCGAAAGGGTTTATAGGGCATAGGGCATAGGGCATTGGGCATAGGGCATAGGGCATTGGGCATAGGGCATAGTTAACTAATAACAACAGACAACCGTCAACAGTCAACCGTCAACAGTCAACCGTCAACAGTCAACAAATTATCAAATGAGCGTAAATTCTACTTTTTTAATGTATGCCCAATGGGCGGGAATTCTAACAGCAGTCTTGGCTGTTGTAACAGTGCTAGCTTTTATTTTGCAATGGGGCTTTCGCTTCCGCTTGATCGGAGTTACTAGCTTTATGGCCGTGATTGCTGCCAGTATATTTGGTCTGGGTTTAGGACTGTTTAGTCGCACACAAATTGCGGGTGCGGTTCACTATTCTTTAGTTTACGATACTGGTGGTGCTCAAACTGTAGTTGCCGTGCCACCTTCGATCACCGACTCCCAGTTAGAAGCAACGATGCAGCAAGTAGCTGCGGATTTGTACTCTCCAGGGCGCAGTGGCAGTGGCAGAGACTATATGACAATTCGGGTACGGACGATCGTACATCCAGAGCCTGGGGTGTCGCAGCCGTTGTTTTTGGGCGAGGTGAGGCGATCGCTGGCGACTCGATATGATGACAAAATGGCGATCGAAATCTTCCCCGACAAAGTTGCTATCCTCAAAAAGTATCAAGCTTAAAAATTAGGAAGCAATCACCGTCAACCGTCGGCCAATTTTGGATTTTAGATTTTAGATTTTGGATTGAAGATTCAAAATTTAAAATCTAAAATTCGGTCGTCAGGTGATTGTTGATGGTTAACAGTTAACTCTTAACTAGATTTGTGTCTGATTATCTATCTCAATCTCCGCATCATTTTCCCCCTCAAAATCTACCTTCTCATAGATATCAGCCAGCGCTACTTCAACTTGAAAAGAATTAAAAACTAACGCCGTATCCTCCTCATCATACTGACTTTGACACTCCCCGACGTGAACGCGCGGGGATTCTTTGTTCTACGAGCCAACTTGCAATGACAGGATTTCTCCAGCCAAAGTAGAGGTCAATTCTCCCAAAGCGTTGCTTGCATTTAATGCAAAGGTTTCGGTATGCCCTACCGTACCCAATCCTCGACTCAGGATGTTTCTAGCTGCGTTTTCATCTCTATCCATCACACAACCACATTGACAAACATGAGTTCTTGTGGATAGTGTTTTCTTGACAACTTTACCGCAACTAAAGCATTCTTGACTGGTATATGCTGGATTTACCGCAACCGTTACTCTTTCAAATACTTTTCCAAAGTATTCAATCCAGACACGAAACTGATACCAAGAAGCATCGTTAATAGACTTCGCCAGACAGTGATTTTTCACCATATTTTTAATCCTCAAATCTTCGTAAGCTATCAAGTCGTTTGACTGAACTACGCACCGCGCAAGTTTGATTGCATGATCTTTGCGCTGCCTACTTATTTTGAGATGGCGTTTACCTAAAATCTGTCTAGCTTTGCCTCTATTTTTTGAACCTTTTACTTTTCGTGATATTCGACGTTGAGAACGCTTCAGAACTTTTTCGCCTTGACGGAGAAACTTGGGATTTTCAACCATTACCCCGTTTGAATCGGTGTAATATTCCTTTAACCCAACGTCTAAGCCAATGATATTCCCAGAGGGTTCTATGTTTTCTTTTCTGTCAACATCAATACAGAACTGAATGTACACGCCGTCTGCACGTTTTACCAGTCTTACCCGTTTTATTTGGCTAATTTGGTAAAAGTGTAAATCGCGTGTTCCTTTTAGCTTTAATTTCCCAATTCCTTTCTTGTCGGTAAATTTGATTGATTTACGATCCGAAGCCAATTTCCATCCAGTTGATTTATACTCAACAGAGCGACAATCTTTCTGGAATTTTGGATATCCCTTTTTGCCAGAAATTACCTTTTTACAGTTATCATAGAATCGGGAGATAGCAGACCAAGTTCTTTCGGCACTGGCTTGTCTTGCTTGAGAATTGAGTTCGTCAGCAAACGGAAATTCACCAGCCAAGACAGCGCAATATTTGTTCAAATCATACTTGTCCACTTTCTGGTTGTCCATCCAATAGCGCAAACAGCTATTGCGAACAAATTGGGCGGTACGAATTGCTTCATCTACTGCTGTGAACTGACTTGATTTTCCGTAAGTCTTGAACTCAAAAACTAGCATTGCCTCACCTCCTACTTTAAGCTAGCATATTTGGCACAAGATATCTCGATCGCATTATAGCAAGCAATCCTAAATCATTTGTGAATTACTTACTCCCTCCCCTTAATAAGGGGAGGGTTGGGGTGGGGTAAAAAAGTTTACGACTCATTTAGGACTGCTATAGTGCCAGTTATCAAATTGTCCCCTGGCTAGTCAGTTACAGCGAAACCAAAATCACATCCAGGCATTTCCTGCTTTAGACCAATTGTGAAAGCTCTACATTCGATCGCACAAATCAATCCAACTTATCTAAATTAGACCCATCAACATATTTTAAAGGAACGACTTATGAACTTCACAGCAAGACTCACCCAAACCAGCTTACTCGGTTTAATGCTATTTGCCTGCAATCCCGCCGCCACTTTTGCCCTAGGACAATCCAACGATCCCACCGCACCAACAGCGTCTCGCACTCAGTCTCCCATTGAAACAATACAAATAGCTAACGCATCCACTCCCCAAAAGCTAGGGAGAGATTTTTGTATTCGCAAGGGGCAGAAAGTAGAAAACTATTTTGAGACGAGCAATTTCCGCATTTACCTATGCTACAACAACGCTAATCAAATATATTACTACGGCGTTAAAAAGAGTAACGGCAAAACCATCGCACTCCCGGCTATTCGTGAAGAGGGGACAGGTTATGTAGCCAAAAATGGCGCCTACGATTACATTGTGACAGGAGCCAGCCTCAGTGTCTATAAAAACGGCAAACGCATTCTCGAACAACGAGTGATTCGCTCCTTTTAATAGCCGAAATGAGGAGACGGCAGTGCCGTTTCCCTACCGTGATTAATCGTAGGGAGACGGCAGTGCCGTGTCCTCATTTTGGTAATGTATT
>JAYTZD010000059.1:0-8634 GCA_043742065.1 Oscillatoriales bacterium | reverse complement strand
TAGGGACACGGCACTGCCGTCTCCTCCGTTTAGATCATTCCGATGCAAACGGATTTGATATAACTACTGGAGATATTAATTTTGTGTTCATGTAAATTATCGATCGCACTTTCAGATTTAACGTCCTTGCAATAGCCTTTGGGCCGTCAGTTCCAACACGCCCAACAGAGGAGATGCTAACGCGCTATCACCCGTATATACCATTTCCTCATAGAAACCCTCAACCCACTCCAACACCGTCACCCGCTGTTGTATCGGGTCGACAATCCAATACTCCGCAATCCCTCGCGCCGCATATTCAGAGCGTTTGTAGCGATAATCTCGATTTTCTTGATGAGGACTCACCACTTCTACTACCAACAATGGCGGTGGCATATCACTCATAATAGTCGATCGCTTACTTCCCTCCAAAGCCGTAGCCAATTCCTCCGATAGCACCATCACATCTGGAAAACGAGTTGTCGCCCGCGAACTATTCACCACAATTTCAGTCTTCATCGTCAATCGATGAGATGGAATACCCTGTTGTGCAAAGTATATATATAACAATGAGGCAATTCGGCGATTGAGTTCGCTTTCTGGGGGCATAACAATCAGTTCTCCATTTTCCAGTTCATACAGCGTATCTGTACCATCATCAAAGTTGAGATACTCTTCAAGGCTCATTTTTTTGGATGCCACAATCATAGCAATCGCGCCTCTTACGAAAATTGTTCTGGTATGCTCATTATTGTAACAAGATATTTCACCTAGATCAACTCGATAGTTTTGGCAACGCTTAGAATAGAAGCAAGTTTTTATAAGATAAGGTTGGCGCTTGTGAAAGTTTTCCAGAGAATCGACAAATTGAGTATTTGGTGTAAACAAAAGTTAAGTTTGAGTGTCAAGCCTGCCTGTTTCTGTTTGTTTGCGATCGCCCTTTCCCTCACATTTCTGACCAATGCCTGTAACTTTGGTCAAAATCAAGCTCTCAAACCGCTCCGGATAGGAATTGCAACCTGGATGGGATTTGACATTGCACTCTATGCTGAAGCCTCAGAAATCTTCAAACAGCGAGGGCTAGCAGTTGATTTGGTGCGATTTGAAAACCAGCAAGATTCCAGTCGGGCAGTCATGCGCTCTGGCTTAGATGCGGCATTTGTGTCTTTGTGGGATGTGATGCAGGTCGAGCCCGGCAAAGGCAAACCAGTGGTATTAATGACAACCAATATTTCTGCCGGAGCTGACGGAATTGTGGCCAAGCCAGAAATTAAATCCGTAGCAGATTTGCGAGGCAAAAAAGTGGGAGCAAAGTTAGGAACTGTCAACCATTTAATTTTGCTAGAAGCTTTGAGAGCCAATCAAATTAAACCCTCTGAGGTTCAAATTATGGATTACTCCAATGATGTAGCAGCCCAAAAAATTGAGGCAGGGGACATCGATGCTGCGGTGCTGTGGCAACCAATGCTAGGGGAAGTAGCGAAGAAGATTAAGGGCAATACGATCTATACCACCAAGCAAGTAGACAGTTTAGTGATTGATATCTTGATCTCAAATGACAGTATTGTCAAAGCCAAAAAAACACAGTTAAAACAATTCATGCTGGCCTGGTTTGATGTGATGGACGCAGTTGCAACCAAACCGAAAGAAGTTTTTGACATTGTTGGCAAACAACTGGGACAAAGCGGTGAATCTTTTGCCCGCGATTATGCTGGGTTAAAACCAGGAGATATTGCTTTGAACCAACGGATGTTTGCAACAGATGGTCGTCTCAATTCTGCAAAAACAGAACTTGTTCAACTGCTGCAATCAGATCCGCGTCACGGTAGGGTGATCCGCCAAGATGTACAAATTGATGGCAGCCTTGTCAATGAAGCAATGGCAGGATGGAAGTTATGATCCCGTTATCAAAAAGTCATTTATCCCGCCAACTACTGATCGGTTTTAGCATTTCTCTGGCAACCGTGGGCTTAACCACTTTGGGATTCAACAATTTGTTGATTCAATCAAAACTGGAAAAAGAGTTACAACAACGTGCGGAATCGATTACCCAGGGAGTCGGGTTTTCGACAGAAGGATTGATCGAATTGGGGAATACCAGCATTATCAAGCGAGTGGTGCAAAACTACGCTACGCTGCCCACGGTGGTGGAAGTCGCTATCGTCAGTCCCAACGGAGAAACCCTGGCTCGGAGCGGCTCACAGCTTCAAAATCGACCCTATATTGCAATTCGTCCAGAATTAACTCCTGTATTGGAACAGGCTTCTGTGACTGGTTCAAATATTAATTTGAGAACTAATATCGATGGTAAGTCAGTATTAGTAGAAATTTTGCCTTTTAGCAGTACGTTGTTTGGTCAGACAAACAGACGGGGGCTGGCGATTGCGATTCTCGATGCCGCAGAATTACAACAGCAATCTTGGCAAACTTTCTCTACCTCTACCCTCACCCTAGTGATTGGGATGGCAGCAATTTTGGCACTGATGACGGTGATGATTCAGCGAACTGTGTTAAATCCACTCCAACGTTTGAACAAAGCAGTTACTGATAGGAATGGCATTGACCGTTTTGTGATGCCCAGCGGATTGCCAGATAACGAAATCCAATTCCTTGCCCATACAATTCAAACAGCGGCTGCACGAGTAGAAGCATACCAGCAAGAACTGCACCAGCAAGCCGAAGATTTGGAAAAAGCGATCGACCAATTGAAACTGGCAAAAGAAGCCGCTGAAGCCGCCAACCGCAGCAAAAGCACATTTCTCGCCAACATGAACCACGAACTGAGAACGCCGCTCAATGGCATTCTGGGTTATGCCCAAATCCTCCAGCGCGATCCCGCCACCACCGCCAAACAGATGAAAGGATTAGGGGTGATTTATCAATGCGGTTCCCATTTACTGACTCTGATCAATGACATTTTAGATCTATCAAAGTTGGAAGTGCAAAAGATGGAACTCTATCCCCAAGATTTCCACCTAGCAAATTTCCTTTCTTCCACTGTGGATATGTGCCGTGTCAAGGCACAACAAAAAGGCGTGGAGTTTCACTATCAGCCTGCTAGCCACTTGCCTACTGCCGTTTTCGCCGACGACAAACGACTGCGGCAAGTGTTGTTAAATTTGCTCAGCAATGCCGTCAAGTTTACCGACTTTGGCACCGTTACCTTCCGAGTTGAACCTGTCGGTGAACCAAGCGAATTCGGTGGGCTGCAAAGGATTCGCTTCCAGATTAAAGATACGGGTATTGGCATTGCTGCGGAGAAATTATCCACTATTTTCCTACCTTTTGAGCAAGCCGGAAAGCGCGATCGCAACAGCGAAGGGACTGGGCTGGGACTTGCGATCAGTCAACAAATCATCCAGAAGATGGGTAGCGAAATTCACGTCGAGAGTGTGTTGGGTCAAGGTAGCAGTTTTTGGTTTGAGGTAGACTTGTTGCCAGCATCGGATTGGACTACACAAAATGCGATCGCCGATCGAAAAATCATCGGCTATCAGGGCGAACGGCGCAAAATTCTAGTGATTGACGATCGCGAAGAAAACCGTCTGGTAGCAGTGAATATGCTCGAACCTTTGGGCTTTAAAATGGCAGAAGCCGCTGACGGACAAGCGGGCTTAGATATCGCTATTCAAATGCGGCCGGATTTGATTATTACCGATGTCCATATGGCGGTGATGGATGGCTTAGAAATGACTCGCCGCCTGCGTCAATTGCCAGACTTTGCTACCACACCCATCGTCGCTTCCCCAGCCACTCTGTCTCAGGTGGATATCCAGGAAAGTCTGGATGCGGGCTGCAATAGTTTCTTCCCGAAGCCGATCGAATTTATGGGGTTGCTGGCCGAGTTGCAGCGACATCTAGAATTGCAGTGGATTTACGCAGAAACCGAGCCAGATGTGACTCAAATTAGTAACAGCAACCCCGACGAGGTTGACCTCATATTTCCCCCTGCGACAGAACTGGCAGCCCTCTATGCCGCCGCTCAGGGTGGTTTTATGAGCGATATCCAGCAGCAAGCCGATCGCCTCAAGCAATTAGCGCCGGAATATACTGTTTTTGCGAACCGAGTTCTAGAATTGAGTCAACAGTTTGATGAGGAAGCGATTCTTCGTCTGATCGAGCCGCAGGTGCGAGTTTCTTGACATTCGATCGCTCCCACTTTTGTGAAAAACTTCCCAAGTTTTTCACAATTAAGTTGTAGGCTCTACAAAGGTTGGATTTCAAACAAAATACGTTCTAGACTCAGAAAGTGTTTGTAAATCAATGTTTCCCTTTCCTTCGCATCGCATCTTCTTTAACCTGGGCTGGGCTGTTTAATTAAGAAAAATTAAGATTTCTCAGGGTCAAACCCCGTTGTGAACCTTGCTATATTTGATACGTTTAGGAGTTTGCTGATGTCAGTTTTTTCTCTCTCTCAAGAAGACACGATTTTGGTCGTAGATGATACTCCCACCAACCTGCAAGTATTGTTTGATTTGTTGAGCGAACAAAACTACCGGGTGGCGATCGCCAAAAATGGTGAAACAGCGCTACAACGAGTCCAATCGTCTCAGCCCAATTTGATTTTGCTGGATGTGATGATGCCAGGAATCGACGGCTTTGAAACCTGTAAGCGGCTCAAAGCCAATCCCGATACTCGCGATATTCCAGTTATTTTCATAAAAATTAATACGGGATGCGGGAAACTCAGTGACTTTAGTCCTGAGAGGGAAGCGACACGGGGACTTCAGTCCCCGTGTTCTTTCTTATTGCTATTTTTGTTGAAATATTGTATTATGTTCGAGAAGTGAGTAAGAACAAACATCTACGTGTTGAGACATCCTAGTTGGCGTGAAATTCCCGCCCCTGGAAACAACGGTTGAGCACAAGCTTGATGACAGTATGACAGTAAAGGGCAAATAACAGCAGGTTGTTGAGCGTACCGTATTTTGGCAAGCGTGATGATTCGGAAAACTTTAAAACGACAAAAGTAGCTAGAAACCTAAACTTGATTTGGGTGACTAAGTAGACGGTGCTTGACGACCGTAGCGAGAGTTAGACTTTGGGTATTACCTAAATCCACTCTGTCCGCAGAATCTCAGTGGCTTCAGCCCTGAGAGTGTCAAGACTGCCCTCTCCGACTCCCTGGATAAGGTTAAGGGGCTGAGTCTGGGTGCTGTGGACTACATCACCAAACCGATCCAACACGAGGAAGTTTTGGCACCGATTCGCGTGCACCTGCAACTGCGGAATGCCACCCGGATCGCTCAACAACGCACCCACGAACTCAACCAAGCATTAGAAAGCCTCAAGCAAGCTCAATTGCATTTGGTGCAAGGTGAAAAAATGTCTGCCCTAGGCCAATTGGTGGCGGGAGTGGCGCACGAAATCAACAACCCGGTGAATTTCATTCACGGCAACCTGAACCATGTCAAAGAATACACTCACGATTTGTTGGAGTTGGTGCAACTCTACCAGAAACACTATCCCCATCCGATACCAGAAATTCAAGAGCGGGCCCAAGATCTCGATCTGGAATTTTTGCAAGAGGATTTGTGTAAGATGCTCGATTCGATGAAAATGGGCAGCGATCGGATTCGTCAACTGGTGCTCTCCCTCCGCAACTTCTCCCGCTTGGATGAAACTGAATGCAAACCAGTTGATCTCCATGCCGGGATCGACAGCACTCTGTTGATTTTACAATACCGTCTGAAAGCCAGACCGGATTTTCCTGCCATCCAAGTCATCAAAAACTACGGCCAATTACCGGAGATAGAGTGTCACGCCAGTCAACTCAACCAGGTATTTATGAATATCCTCAGTAATGCGATCGATGGCTTGGAAGCATCTGGCGTCCGAACTCATCAAAAACCTACGATTACCATCCGTACCTCCACCACCAGTGCTAATTCGATCGCGATTAGCATTGCCGATAATGGAATCGGCATCCCAGAACCAATTCGCTCTCACATATTCGAGCCGTTTTTCACCACCAAACCCATTGGTAAAGGCACTGGTTTGGGATTGTCGATCGCTCATCAAATCGTCACTGAAAAACACGGAGGCAAGATTAATTGTAATTCCACTATCGGGCGGGGAACAGAGTTTGTAGTACAGATGCCGGTGCGACAGTTAATGTCAAAGGCTGCTTGATAGCCTAACATTAATTAAATCAGGGATTCTACCAGGCGATTCAAAGGTTGTTTAACAGCCTAAAAGTAATTCGATCGATCTTAGACTCGAACTTGTGATAATCCATGATTATTTAATTGGCAACAATTGATAAGTAAGCTCGCACAAACATCGGTAACGAGAGTCCTTGTATGGTGCGTCGCTATCAGATTTTTCAGATTCCCAAGTAGATGATTGATGGCGACGCACCCTACGATATCTACAGAACTCGATCAGATATAATTCCGAATTAACCAGAAACGATATGATACTTGGACGATCGCCCCAACATACCCAAAGCATCCGGGCTGCAAGCCCCGATACAGGCTCTGAGCGAGAAAAAAGCTCCAGGTTCGATCGCAGAACGCCACACCCCGCAGACTCCCCTAAAATCTAAAATCTAAAATCTAAAATCCAAAATCCATTGACTGATGTCACAAAGTACGCGAAACTTTACACATAACTGACGCAAAGCTTCTAGATATTAATAACTTTTGTTAAGTTGTGACTCGCAACCTATCAATTCGTCAAAATTGATTTAGGGGTTGGCGTTCCTCGCAAACCTCCAGAAGCGACACCCGCAGGCATCGTCGCCAGCTTACTGCTACCGATGTCTAGTCCCACTATTCCTATTCAGTCAGCCACTCCTCGATAACACACTATGGAAACACTAGAGTTTGTGATTTATCCAGACGGCCGGGTACAGGAAACAGTCACCGGCATTATTGGCGCATCCTGCGCTGAGGTAACGGCTGCGATCGAAGCCCAGCTTGGAGTTGTGCTTCATCAAGAGTCTACATCTGAATATTTCGCCCAAGCGCTCAATCAGTCAGCCGAAGCGACAACCCAAGTAGCTTTTAGCGATTGGTAATCTTTTTTGTTGAGTTCACTTAAAATTTTTTGGAATAACTATGTCACACTTTAGCCAAATTAAGACCCAGATCCGCAACTTGAATTCTTTGGAAGCTGCTTTAACCGACTTGGGTATCGACTGGAAGTCTGGCCCGACTGAGGTGCGGGGCTATCGCGGCCTAACTAGCAACGCTGAAGTTGTGATTGAGCAAGAAAACGGCTATGACTTAGGTTTTAGCTGGAATGGGACTGAGTATGAATTAGTGGCTGATTTGCAATTTTGGCAACAAGCTTGGTCTGTAGACCGTTTTCTGAATAAGGTAACTCAGCGCTATGCTTACCATACGGTGGTCAATGAGAGCGCCAAGCAGGGTTTCCAAGTTTGTGAGCAAAAGCAAAATCAAGATGGTTCCATTCGCTTGGTGATGCAACGTTGGTGCGCTTAAATGCGTTAAACCTGAGATATTACGCCAATGTCAGCAACAGGCAAGATGCCTGTTCCACAAAGAGTGAACATTCTTGTGGAATAGGCATCTTGCCTGTTCCATAAAGAGTGAATATTTTTGTGGAATAGGGATCGTTCATAAAAGGTTTTATTGAGAATGGTGCAACATCTTATTTAAAGAGGACAAAATGTCTGAAATTTCTGGACTTGAAATAGAGACTGCGGACGATCGCACTGGTTTAGAGCCTGAGTTGGGCGGTTTTTTGCGGGATGGGGACGATCGCACTGGTTTAGAGCCTGAGTTGGGCGGTGTATTTCGCCAAAAAGGTGTCTATGTGGATGAGATTACCTGTATTGGCTGCAAGCATTGTGCTCATGTTGCTCGCAATACCTTTTACATTGAACCAGATTACGGGCGATCGCGCGTGGTGCGTCAGGATGGCGATTCTGAAGAGTTGATTATTGAGGCGATCGACACTTGTCCGGTGAATTGCATCCACTGGGTTGACTACACCGAACTTAGGAATCTGGAAGAGGAACGCAAGGATCAGGTAATTCCTGTCGTTGGCTTCCCCGCAGAGTATGCGACGATTCGGACTCCTGGTAGGCGCGATCGCAACTCCAAACACAGCCATTAATATCTATTCCGGTTGCATCGGTATTGTTGCCGAAATTAGGAGACGGCAATGCCGTGTCCCTACAATATTATTTTGGGTAGGGACACGGCACTGCCGTCTCCTCTATATCATTCCGGTGCAACCGGAATTGATATTATTTTAAAGGATGATGATCCGCAAGAATTTTCTCAACTCTCGCCTCATCAATTCTGGCAGTTAATCTAGTAGCCTCATTGTTATCCCGAATCGTTTTTGCTAAAGTAAAAGAAGAACCAACCGAAAAAGTTAAACCCATACCCACAAAACTTTTCACCCAGATATCTACGGGCAGATAAATGACACCTACAGCCGTAGTAGAAATCGCTAGAATAAAGGAAACCCAGCACTGTAAAATCCAAGCATTAGTATCTTTTTGACGTCCAATTTGCTGTGCCATAATCTCTCCTGTTTAAATATATCTTTTGGTTGATTAACTTCAAGAATAGAGAATATCAATGAAGCGATCAGGAGAGATAGGGACAGTTTGAATAAGTGCACAGGGCGATCGGGCTTTTGACTAAAAACGCGATCGGCACAAATAGGGTTTCAGCC
>JAYTZD010000058.1:0-8634 GCA_043742065.1 Oscillatoriales bacterium | reverse complement strand
AGATTTTTCCGGAAGCTTGGAGTTTTTTGTCGGCTCAAGCTTGGGCTTTTGTGGCTGGGAAGGATGATGAGTTTGATGGGGAGATTAAAAAGGCGATTGGGCAAACTCCTTTTCAGTTCAGAATTACTCATCGTGATGATACTGAACAGTTAACAAAGGATATTTCTGAGTTGTTGGGTGATATTACTTCTCGGTTGCTTTTGGAACAGCATTTTTCCCAAGTTGTTGGGCGTACTATTTATTTTAGTACGATTTGTTGTTCGAGTCACATCACTACCGATCGCGAATTGACTCTCGATGAAGTTCTGCCAATTCAGCGGGCGGCTGTTGAGTTACAGTAGTCGATAGGGGATTATTTGTGGGGCGGGTTCGCGTAGATAATTCGACACCCATTAACCAATTATCAAAGCCCGCCCCCACCGACAAATTAACTATTTACTCTGCTTCACAATTTGTCCCAAATCGCCAATACTCAAGCCAGCATTCGGGAAATCGCTTTTCGTCAGACGGCGAATCAACTTCACACTCCTAAAATCATCATCCAGAGATGGGATTCCCTGGCCATTAAGTGCGATCGGAATAATCTTACCAGACACAAAATCACCTTGCGGATTCATCTTCACATCCAAAATCAGAGATTTACCCAATTCTCCCGCCGTTGACAAAGTGCGATAACCCATAAAATTGCCCAGGGAATAGGCAATTAATTTCCCCTTATAAAGTTCCATCGCCCTAGCAACGTGTGGCCCATGTCCCAAAATTAAATCCGCACCTGCATCAATCATCGTCCGCGAAAACAAAACCATATTTCCCCGGTTTTCACCATAAAAGAATTCCGTTTTATTTCTCACATTCAAAGCCCCAGTTCCTTCCGCACCCGCATGAACTGATATCACTACAATATCAGCTTTTTGCTTAGCTTTCTTCACAACTTCCGCACCAGCTTTGAGTTCCAGTAATGAGTTATGAACTTCGCCATAGTTACTGAAACCAATAAATGCAAAATTCACACCTTTGACATTTTTATAGACGATTTGATCTCTTTTACCAACTGCTTTCATCCCATTGCTATCAATGTTTTTAATCGTATCCTTAAATCCCTGCTCGTTAAAATCATAAGAGTGATTGTTCGCAATACTCAAAATATTAAAACCAGCGTCTTTCAAAATCTTGGCATAACTCGGAGGTGTCCGAAAGGCAAACAGCATACCTCCACCGCCTCCTTTGGAGCTGTGAGGATAATCGGTCATCGTGCTTTCAAAATTGCCAAACAAAATGTCAGCTCCTTTCAGATGCGATTTGACTGACTCAAATAAAACATCCTTGTTTTGAGGTAATTTGTTGTAAGGAAAATTGGTGCCTGGAATAATATCGCCAACTGCTTTGATGCTGACAGTTGCAGGTGGATTGACGCTATTTTTTGCCGCCGGTGCTGGTGTTTTTGGGGTTGTCTGGGCCTGGGGAGTTGGTGATGGGGAAGCCATCGATCGCACTTTCTGCACCGCAGGCTTTGTTATTTGAGAATTAGTAGCAGTTGTGTTTGAGGATTTGTAAAATTGAGCAGCTACAACAATGCCAGATATCGGTACTAAAATCACACTCAATGCAGCGACGGAAAGCCAAGGTTTTCTATTTTGAGTTTTGCGGTTGACAAGCTTTCGTTTTTGCGGTTGATTCTTGGGTTTTTCCGTTGTAGCTATAGGTGGTTTTGGCGGAGTTTTTTCGGCTATTTGAGTATCGGCAATTTTGACATTTTGATGTTGTTCTACTTTGGGTAAAACCGCAGGAATTGGAGCCGCTACAGCAGTCAATGGCTGGGAAGTCAAAGGTTTTTTTAATTTTATACTCTCAGTCCAAGTTGGCAATTGCTGGCCGTTTTGTCGCCCGTAAATTGTCAATGAGTAAATGTTATTTGGTTGTAGTCTCTGCAAACCTTTGACTGCGACTCGGATGCAAGCATCTTGGGCTGGTAATTTTTCTCCCTCCAGCAACAGATGCAAGGTGTCGTTTTCGCTGCTGGCTTTAGCGGTGACTCCAAAGCTTTGGAGTGCTTGGCCGATCAAAAATGCGATCGCCTTGGGATCGCCTTCTTTGGCTAGATTTACAATATCTTGTTGGATCACAAATGCCTCTGCTCTCACACGATAAATTTAGATCAATTTTATAATAAAATGACACCAGATAAGTAAATTAATATTAGTCGATCGCACAAACGCTTCCATCCGGCATCATTGTCCCACTCAAACGAACATCAGTCAAATCTGCACCTTCCAGATTAGCACCTTGCAAATCTGCACCACTCAAATTAGCCTTAGTTAGAATAGCACATCTTAAATCAGCATTTCTCAACTGAGCCTCGCTCAAATCCGCACGACTCAAATTAGCTTGATTTAATTTCACATCATTTAAAATTGCACCAACCAACTTAGCTTTTTTTAAACTAGCACCGCTCAAATCAGCACCACTCAAATCAGCAATTATCAACCTTGCACCGTCTAGATTCGCATTTTGTAAATCAGCACCAACCAACTTAGAATTAACCAAATTAGCTCGTTGCAAATTAGCACCAGCCAAATCAGCACCAACCAAATCTACACCCTGAAAATTTCTCCCTCCCGCTGCATATCTACCCGCCAATTCTCCCGCATCTGTGACACTAATATTTCTCTGATGATGCTGCTTCCAAGTAAAAGTAAAACTATCGCCACTCTGCATAACTCGCCACATTTCATCATACATCGGATATGCACCAGTCCCGCTCAATTTTAACCAGCCTTTAGACCGAGTTAATGCTACGAATAATTGATTTCGTAAACTCAAATTACTTTCATCTTTAGCAATGTAGTCAAAGCCGACAAGATAAACCATATCAGCTTCATTTCCCTTAGCGCGGTGAATTCGAGATACCGTTACTCCACCTTCGCACCAAAAGCGATCGGGCTGAGAATTGGCTTGATTTACTTTCAGAAGATTGCAACTTGGGGTACTGGGAATATAAATATCAATTCCTTGCTGCATCAAGAAATTAGCAGTATAAGTTTCTAGTTCCATTGCTTCAAAGCCAGAGCCTAAAACAATCACTAAAATCTCCCTAGACGGTCTTAAGCCGTCAATTTTAAGATTATATAAAATATCTTCAGCTAGAGCAGTTAATTCCTCTTGACGAGAGCGATAAGCCTCAAATTCCAGGACTGGATTTACCCATAATTTAGGCACTAAATTCGGAGAGTTATCGGGAGGGCGGAAAATAGTAACTTTTTTAGCTAATTGATATTGATTACTCTTGAATATTGCTGCATTTATTTTAGATGTTTTATCAACAATAACCTCATAGCCGATCGCCTTCCAATCTTCCACACGAGTAATACCAGTCAGCATTCCCCCACGTCGTAACAAACCCATGCCAATTCCATGAGCAGCAGTCAAAATTGGGCCGGGAATCCGGTAACATTTGTGCATGATTTCAGTCTTTTTAATCCCGTCGGTGTACTCGCCACTGACTAAATGTCCTAACTGTTCACCAAATAATTTGCTCGCTGTTGGAATCTCCAGACATTCCAAACTTTGCGCTTCATCATAAGCCCAAATTAAACGGCGTAAATCTGGATTGCTACTTTGATATAGAGGTGAATTTTTTGGCAATTTCTCTAATATTTTTCTGTTAACATCTGTACTTTCTTGAAATAGTTCATAATTAGAATATCCGGGGATATTGACAAGGCGCAGAGCTTGATAAGCCATCCAAAAAAAAGGCTGTTTTCCTTGAAAGTTAAATTTCCGATCAACTATTAAGTCTTGGGATTCGTCAATCAGAATTGCATCAAATATCTGCGGAATCTTGGCAGATTTGAGTAAGTGGCGACAGACATAAGCTAAAGCTTGACTGGGTTCCTGAAAATCTGTGTCGCCAACAGTCAAACGTCCGACTCCCGCAGCCCGACAAATTGTACTATAAAGTCCGGGCCGGTCTTGAGCACCCCAAGCATGAAGCGATCGCAATTTTTGATTATTATTAGGATCATATCCAATTTCGCCATTGCTAAAACGGCGGAGCCATTTATCCAACAGTGCGACAATCTGCTCGTACAAACTGCGGGAAAAAAAGACTAACGCTATATCCCATTCTGGGTATTTTAGGTGCATCAGAGCGGCTTTTTGGCACAGCAAAACTGTTTTTCCAGAGCCGGCAATTCCCCGAATCCGCTGCGGCCCAGGAGGAATTTGTTTGCCGATGCGTTCTTGCTGTAAATCTAGTTGTGAAAATTGTTGCTGTAACTGAGCTAAAACTGCTGCGCGAGTTGTATAATTTGGGAGATGGGAAAGCAGAGAATTTTCTGAATTCGCTGCTTTCTGCTGACTTAAATAAAATCGGCGCGGCCGTGGTTTTAAGATGGGAGTTCCGCTAATTACAGCGAGAAGTAATTGCCACTGTTCTCGATTTAATTTGCTTTCTTTTAGGACAGGAGTTGTATTTTTAATTAGTTCAATTAAAGCATGAGTATCTTCGGAATTGGGAGAGGAAGAAATGGCAAGATTTTCTGCTATTTCTGGTTCCTCTATTCCCGCTATTTTTATTTGTCCTGAATTTCCCCGGAGGTGATTTTGAAAAATGATCGGCGGATTGCTCGGAAGCTTGTTAAACTCTTTGTCATGCCACTGTTGTTCAGAAATCGACGGTAAGGCAACTATCGCCCTTCCGCTGACTTTTCCCCGCAAGGCTGTTTCGCGATCGCAGTAACCCAACATGGCGTATAGTTGATGTTCTGCTTGCTGATAGGGGTTGCCGCCAGTAGTATAGAAATGTTGAAACTCCCACCTATGGCCGGATATTGCGACAATTTGGTCGATCGCGATCGCCTTAACCTCGATAATAATTAAACCCAGTTCAAAATCAACAATTAGAATATCAGGCTCTTTCCGAAAATCACCCGACGAAGAAAAAATAGGATATCGCCAATAAGCAATGCAGTCGCGATCGGCAAAAGCCTCGCAAACCGCATCCCAAACCATTTTTTCAGCCGTTTCTCCACTTTTTCCTAGCGGTTCAGTAGCAATAAACTTTCTAGATTCCGCTGCTTTATCCACGAGAGTCGCTGTATATTGTTTTCGCTAAATCGGAGAGACTGTCTCCTTGATTTATATCGGTTGATTGTTGTCTTCAAATTCAAGGTGAAGTTGATAACTTTCTAATGGTTAAACTGATATAATGTCTTTGAACATTGTTTACTCGAAAGGCAAAGTAAGGTGATATTTTTTGGGTTTTGATCTTTGTTGAGCCCATAGCAGTTAGGATCGAACTAGCTCAAGGTTACACTAAACCACGTCATGTGGCATTGCCTCTCAAAAACCCGGTTGAGTCTTATGGCGCACTACCGATCAACTCTACTTTCATTCACCTGCATCGCCTGTCTGGGCGCAGTCTTCAGTCCAAATGCGGACGGAAGCCAACGCGCCATCGATTTGTCCTACCGCGATTTATCTCAAAAAATTGCTCAGGCAAATTCCCCCCCGGACGATCGCCCCAACTCCCAGACTCCAAAAACATCCCCAGCACCCAATAGAAGCAAATCTAAACCCTCTAAAACCGAAAAATCCAATTCCAAAGTCCCCAAATCAATCTCCGGTTTAATCGTCATATTGTCTCGCCAGCGGGGACTGTTAATTTTGGGTTTAGCCGCCATTGTCATCACAGCATCGGCAGTATTTATCATGCTCAAATTAGTTGACAGTGGTGACTCAAATAATTCCAATCGAAAACGGGGTAGAGTCGATCGCAATCAGTCAAAAAATCCTCAATTCAAAAATCCCGACTCTCAAACAAACTTCAATGAAACTAGACGACAAGGCATTTCTTTTGGAACAGGAAAACCGCAACCAGCGTTAACCCACACCTCTGATTTCTCAAAAGTCTACAATCTTGACAGTACAAAATCTGAGGAAATAGGAGTTGATGGCGATCGCATTAATTCTGACATCTTATCTTTGGAAAGCAACACTAACGGCTTACATGGTGACACAGATTGCAAGGTTTCTCAAAAAAACCATCGGCCCGATTCCCTAGTGAATCAGACCAAAGATATTTTCATTCCAGAAGATGATGACAGTCATAAAGTTGATCTTATTGAATCACTGATTGAAGATTTGCAGCACCTCAATCCAAATTTGCGCCGTAAAGCTATCTGGGATCTCGGACAGCAAGGAGATTCTAGGGCTGTTGAACCATTGCTCGATTTGCTAGCAAATTCTGACTCTAAGCAGTACAGTTTAGTTTTAGCAAGCCTCTCGGAAATTGGCATTCGCACGCTGAAACCGATGAATAATGCTTGGTCAATTTCATTGCAAAATCAAAACCCAGAAGTGCGTAAAAATGCGATTCGGGATTTGACACGGATCTATGAATTGGTGAATCAAATCACTCATTTACTGCACCGCGCTACTGATGATCCCGACCCCGAAGTTCAGGAAACTGCTCGTTGGGCTATCAATCAGTTGAATTGCATTCGTCCTCATTCTACAAGGGATTAAAATAGGGAATGGGGAATGGGGAATTGGGAATGGGGAATGGGGAATTGGGAATGGGGAATTGGGAATTGGGAATTGGGAATTGGGAATTGGGAATTGGGAATTGGGAATTGGGAATTGGGCAATCAAATAACGAATAACGAATAACCAATGATTAATAACAAATTGAAAATATTATTTCTATCAACTTCTGTCGGTAAACTCGGTTCGGGATTGGGAGGTGGCGTGGAACTGACATTGCTCAACATTGCCAAAGAATTGCAAAATCGCGGGCACAAAATAGAAGTTGTCGCACCCTTTGGTTCAGTTTTAACATCAATTCCAGTCATCGGAATTACCGGGGATTTGCAAATAACTGCCCAAACCCAAGATTACAATGATCCTATCGAGATGCCAGCCGATTCTGTGCTGGCAAATATGTGGGAATATGCTCGAAAAGTTCAGCAGGAATATGATGTAATTGTGAACTTTGCCTACGATTGGCTGCCATTTTATTTGACATCATTTTTTAAGATTCCGATCGCACATTTGATCAGCATGGGATCCCTTTCGGCATCCCTCGATCGCATTGCCGGACAAATAGCAGTCCAATTTCCTGGTACGATCGGAGTCCACACCGCAAATCAAGCCCAAACATTTGCCTTTGCCGATCGATGTCAATTGTTGGGAAGCGGCATCGATTTATCGCTGTACGAATTTTGCGCCACACCGGAACCCAAATTAGCTTGGCTAGGTCGTATCGCCCCGGAGAAAGGCTTAGAAGATGCCGTAGCAGCCGCCAAAATTACAGGCATTCCCCTCAAAATTATGGGCAAAATGCAGGATGAGGATTATTGGCAAAAAATTTGTGCAGATTACCCGGATGCTCCGGTAGAATATTTAGGGTTTCTGACTACAACTCAAATGCAAGAGCAAGTCCGAGAGTGTCAAGCATTGTTGATGACACCGCGCTGGGTGGAAGCTTTCGGAAATGTCGCGATCGAAGCCTTAGCCTGCGGTGTGCCTGTGATTGCCTACGCGCGCGGGGGGCCAGTCGAAATTGTTCGAGACGGGCTGACGGGCTTTTTGGTCGAGCCTGATAGTGTAAATGGTTTGGTAGGTGCGATCGCCCGAATTGACAAAATTGACCGCAGGGCTTGCCGTACCCAAGCAGAGGTAGAATACTCTTTAGTCGCTTTGGGCGATCGATTTGAACACTGGTTCAACTCTATTCTAAATTTGAGTTAAATTAACTCTTAATCAACCACAAAAACAGCAAACAAAAATAACGATGGCAACCGAACGTTTAGTGCTTTTATCAAGTAGAGAAATCGAGAAAATGCGTCAAGCAGGCCGTTTAGGAGCCGAACTTTTGCTACATCTAGAACCAATGGTAAAACCAGGTGTTAGCACTCTAGCCATTAATGACGAAGCCGAACGTTGGACTTTGGCACATGGGGCAAAAAGTGCTCCATTAGGTTATAAAGGATTTCCTAAATCTCTATGTGCTAGTGTCAATCAAGTAGTCTGTCATGGCATCCCAAATGCCAAACAAATTCTCAGAGAAGGCGACATTATTAATATTGACGTAACCCCTTTAGTTGATGGTTATCACGGCGATACTTCCAAGACTTTTTTTGTTGGGAAACCTTCGACGGTTGCCAAAAGATTAGTGGAAGTAACAGAGGAATGTCTGAGAAGAGGAATTGCGGAAGTTAAGCCGGGTGCTCGTACCGGTGACATCGGTGCAGCGATTCAAGAGTATGCCGAAGCACAGGGTTTTTCGGTAGTGCGAAATTTTGCGGGGCACGGGGTGCATCGAGTCTTTCATACGGAACCAGAAATTCTGCACTATGGGAAGCGGGGGACTGGAAAGAAGTTGAGACAAGGGATGGTTTTTACGATCGAGCCAATGATCAATGAAGGCACTTGGGAAGTAGATATTCTCGCCGATGGTTGGACTGCTGTGACTCAAGATGGCAAGCTTTCGGCTCAATTTGAACACACGTTGGCTGTGACTGATTCTGGGGTGCAAATTCTGACTTTACCTTAGCCCAATCATTAACAAAAATGATATAGAGGAGACGGCAGTGCCGTGTCCCTACAATTGATCAGGGTAGGGACACGGCACTG
>JAYTZD010000057.1:0-4394 GCA_043742065.1 Oscillatoriales bacterium | reverse complement strand
GATGAACTAATTGCGATCGTAGAAGCTGATATTCGCAACAGTCCGATTAATGTTCATCGACGGGAGAATGCGAAGCGGTTGGCTGAGTCTGTCAAGCACGAATAAAAGTGCGATCGCATAAGTGAATTTAGGGTCGAGAGGAATCGCTTATATATTGTTTTGCGATTTTAAAATTCAAAGATATTAAGTGATCTAAGCCACAGCAAATTCTGTGTACTTTCTCATTTCTGGGGAACGGAACCCCAGAACAATCCTATCTTTGGGAATTCCAGCATTGAGAAATTCGTTGGCGATTCCATCTTCTGTACCATCTCGATGAATCCAAATTTTACCATCGATAATTTCTACATGAATTAAGCAACCGTGAACTTGTCGCACTTCCTCCCAACCGAGAATCATCAGTATATAGCGATCGTTGTTGGTATCAAATATCGTATGTCGCTGAATATCTCCGTAAGCATATGGTATTTGAGCATATTCAGTGATAATGGAACAGATAATCTGACGGTATTCTTCTAAGCTATCCATCGCAGAATTACCTCCTTTTGTGGTTGAAAAACAATAAGTTTAACGCGATTGTTTCTGAGTAACAGTTGTCCAATTGGTTCTTCAAACAATCCTTCGTATATTTCATCATGAACGGCAACATAAAGTTCTCGATCAGGTTGGAGTTCTGCTAAAACATCATGGTACACAATGTACTGACCAATTGCTTTTTCCAGTTCGTTCATTTCGGATGCACCTACAAAGCTTTTGATTTCCACGGCAATTTTACGTTCAGCTTTTTCAGCAGCGATGAGTTTTTGAACCCCTAAATCTACATACATATCTTTAGTACCCCATTTGAGGCTGAGGGGATCATGAGTGATTGTCCAGTTATCTTTAACTAGAGCATTTTTTACACAGTTGTGATAGATGTCTTTAGCGGGCATAATTATAATATTTGAGCCAAGCGTCGTTACTGAATGTCCTGGTGAAAGCTATTCGATATTTTAATTTCCTGCAAAGATCGCCAGTTCTTGAAGTTTTGAGAAGTGCGATCGCCCTTTTTCTTCAAATCTCCCCATTCACCTGCATCTGATGCACCTGATCGGCCAACTCTTGCAGGCGCTTTTCGTCCAACTCGTCGATCGCCAGCATTCCGACATAAATGATTTCCTTCAGCGTTAGTCTGGTTGCTAGCGCCTTTTTCTGCACAAGATCCTTGATAATTGGGCTGACTCCGATCGCGGTACTGGCTCTAGTCACAAAACTAACGGGAGATTAACAACTTCGACTCAATCTTAGCACCTTTGAGCTGAGCTTTTAGCTGCGACGCAAAACGTTTAAGCGCGTCTTGACAAGACGAAGCATGAGGTTTATAGTGAAAATGTGGAAAGGCTGATCGCCCTCAACCCCTCAAATCTCGCCATTCATCTGCATTTGATGCACTTTGTCCGCCAACTCTTGGCGACTTTCCTTGTCGAGTGCATCAATTGCCAGCATTCCCAAATACACGACTTCCTTCTGGGTTAGTCTGGTCGCTAGGGCTTGTTTTTGAATGACTTCCTTAATCACGGAACTGACCGCGATCGCAGTATTAGTTTTTGCCACGAAGAATAATCAACTATGAATACAACTTTCTTTGATGTTAGCATCCTAGGTCAGATCAAGTACGATAATGTTTGACAATCCGCAGTTAATCATGCTATAGTGTAAAAAACAAAAAAAAGCGATCGCCTCACGTCTGGACAACTCAGGGCGATCGGCCTATTCTTCCAAAACCTCAACCAAATCCTCAATCATCACATCAAAAGTTCTAGCTAACCTCCGCAGGCAAGTAAAGTCTACCATTGCCATTTCAGGACGACGAGCATAGCTTCTGACAGTGCTATAAATTACCCCAGAGCGATCGGATACTTCCTTAAGCGTCCAGCCCTTCTCCGCCGCTAGTTCCCGAATTTTTAGCCTGACTAAACCCATGCTTGACAGTTGATGCAGTTGCGTCGTATAATTGTATATGTAAAAAGCCGATCGCCCTCTGGCCTCGAAAACTAAAGGGCGATCGTCTTCAAAACTTAAATAGACAGTTACTAGCTGTCTACTAGCCATGATATCAGAAACTCCGACAAAATCACGGACGATCGCAGAATCCAAAATAATTCACAAATCGCCCATCCTGCATCCCCTGGCGAGATTTGTCACAGAAGAAACAGTCGCACTCCTGTTCAATATCGCAGTAGACGACATTTATCGCATCGAATGCTGTCGCTACATGGTTTACGTGCACGCCAAACACATCAGCCGGTTTGTCAGCTACGCCGATTTTCCGCCGATTGTCGAAGTAATTGAACCCGCACTTCAAGATTTTGGCAGATGGTACAAACGCTGGAAAAGCAAGCTAGCACCAGTATTTTGGACTAAATTTTACACGCACAAGTTTAGAGACACTGTTTCAGTTGACAGCTTGCTGGAGTGGGGAATGTTGGTAGCTAAAGTTAAATCAGCAATTTCTGGGGCGGGGCTACAACAGCTACGGGATGTTTATACCCAAGAAAAAGATTTGATGGAAAATTTTTAAAGTGCGATCGCATCGCTTAGAAAACTTCATCCTCAATTCCCAGCCACCATTCTCCCAAATTCATTAAATCTTGCTGAATGTCCGCAAGTTCTGTAACATATTCCTCAGCAGAAATGTCCGATCGCCTTTCTTGCAATTTTTTCAGACGCAATTGTACCAACAGCCAAGGTTTAGAACTCCCGTCGGTTGCTTCAATATATTTTGCTACATCTTTGCTATTCATAGTTATTGATTGTTTGTTTGTTATTGGTGATTCGTTATTGGTTTGTGTACTGACATTATAGTCAGGTAGCTTCTTGATTGTTAAAATTTTGTTAAATCATATCAAACTTAGTGAATTTGGTAATATTTATGCTTTAAGTAGTTCTGCACCTACCCAAGATGACAAAAACAAGGTAAAGTAAACCCCACAACAGTTGAGAGTTTCTCAGATTCGACTCAGCCAAACGCCCCTACCTCTGCTAAAATGATGGTACTGGCGATATTCAGTACAAACCACTAACCGCACAAACCAGCAACAACAATGTCAACCTACTACTACCTTTTAGCCAGCCAACGCTTTTTGCTAGAAGAAGAAGACCTAGATGAAATATTCAAAGAAAGAACTCGCAACTACCAAGAACAAGAAAAACAAATAGACTTCTGGTTAGTCAAACAGCCAGCTTTCCTAGAAACACCAGCAATGGCCCAAGTCAAAGCAAAATGTCCTCAGCCATCAGCCGCCATTATTTCCACCGATCCGAAATTGATCACTTGGTTGAAACTGCGATTAGAATATGTATTGACAGGTGAGTTTGAATCACCTTCAGCAACTATCCCAGATGCCTTAGCATCCTTACAGCTAGCATGAACAAATCAGCAAAAAAATCGACACCCAAACTAGCAAGGTTTAAAAGTAAATTATACAATTTTATTGTTGATTTTTCAATACTGTCTGCTAGCTCGATCGCAATTTTTGCCTTAACAATTTCATCAAGTCCTGTGGTAGCTCAGTCGGCGAATTGCCAACCGCCCCAATCAGACGAATATCTACTGTTAATTGTCACCAAAACTCCGGATCAGCAAGAAATAGCCAAACGCTCTTTTCCGGGAAACACTAACAATACAGTTTGCCGATATATCGATGATACCGTAACGCGAGTTGGCGGCTTTCGCAGTCCGCAAATCGCTGGTGATTGGGTAAAATATATCCAAGATGTTGTGGGATTACGAGCTTATGTGGTGCAGCCCGCAGCATCAACCACCCAAAATCTCCCAGTCTATAATCCCCAACCATCTACTAATCCAGACAATACGAATACCAGTGTTGCCTTTAATCCCCAAGCCCTTGGCCCAGGTTATGCTGTGTTAGTGGATTATTTCAATCAGCCGGAATTGGCGGCCCAAGTTAGGCAAGTATTAGGAACGCAAGTAGGCTTAGCTTCCTATGGCCAACGTCCGTTTTTATTCGTCGTTTATACCACGGATCAAAATGCTGCTACTGCGACGGTAAAAACATTAAGCGATCGGGGTTTTTGGCCTATGTTAGTAGATAGCCGTCGTGTGACGCTAATTTCTCCTGCTGTTCGGTAATGTGATGCGTGGTGAGAAATCGAAGTTTTTCCAACAACATCCATACACGGCCAAAAGACTGCGAAAAACCCGGTTTCTTCGGTTGTCTGTAGCCAGAAACCGGGTTTTCCCCAAGAAGATGGATACACCATTGATTTAACTCCCGTTAATTAACATAATTCTATTATCCCCTTAATTCTTTGTCCCGCAGCAGAGAATCAGCCCAAGTAGCATCTGTTTCCGACAGCGGGGGAACGGGTGCGGCGGTGTAATCTATTCTAAA
>JAYTZD010000056.1:0-8667 GCA_043742065.1 Oscillatoriales bacterium | reverse complement strand
TGTCCCTACAATCGATCGCGGTAGGGACACGGCACTGCGGTCTCCTCCGTTAAATTTGCTTCGCCTTTCATAGTCCCAGTTTGGCTTTAGCATTTTCCCAGGAAACGGTTTTGCCTTCGCCTGCTTGCGTGATGCTTTGGCGAAGTTTGGTAACGAATTCAATATCGGTGAGAATATCCAAGGTTTCGAGGAGTTCAGTCAAATGGTTGTAGCTGATTGCCGCCATAACGGGAACACCATCTTGAGTGATCACGATCGGCTGATCAGTGAGTTCTTGAAGTAGGTTGGGAAGCTGTTGCTGTGCTTGGGCAATGGTGAGTCGTTTGGACATGGCTGTATTGTACAACTTTGATTAAGATTATAAGCATTAAAGCAATACTAATTTTAATTTAGCACCTTGGTCCAAATACGGCGAATCAATTAAAAACCCGGTTTCTACTCAGAAATCGGGTTTTTAACGGAAATTTGGCAGTGAACATTTTGTGAGTCAATCACTGATCGTAGCTGCCACCAACGCCAATTTGGGTATTGTAGATTTTGGCATCAGTGATGACCATACCTTCCATTGATGCGCCGGATACATCTGTGGTGTTAATGATGGCGGCGGTGAGATTTGCCCGATCGAGGTCTGCACCATTTAAACTGGCGTTAGTCAGGAAAACCGCTGTTAAGTTAGCACCTGTTAAGTTAGCGCCAGTCAAGTCAGCACCTTCGAGGTTAGCTTGATACAGATTTGCTCCTTGCAAATTGGCTTCTCTCAAGTCAGCACCAATTAAATGAGCGCCTCTTAAATCAGCTCCTGATAAGTCGCACTGAAAACATTGTCCAGTTGCCAATAATTGCTGAACCTCAGAAGCATTGTCAGCGCGGGCAGGGCTTGCTAACAGTAGGGGAGTAACTAGGAGAGTAGCAGCTAACAGATTGAGTTTCATAATGAATTTCTCCTGGGTCGCTTTAGATTTTTAAGTTTTTTGTTTATATCTACAATTTTAGCACAGTTATTTTTGCAAGTTGCGATCGAATACATTGCTTTATGTGACATCGATCGCGATCGCAACTTGTTGTCTAGACATTCCTGAAATGTTCGTAAAACTTAACAATCCCCAACTTTTAGTACAGTATATTTCCGTAGTAATATTTGATATATTACAGAATAAAAGTAACATAGTTGTCCTTCTACAGATAGATATCAGCGGCGATCGGAGATATGGCATTAGAGACTGAAGGTTTTTGTTAACTTTCAGATAACCAGTAACTAATCACAACAGTCAACAGTTATCAGTTAACAGTCAACCATCAACAGTAGTTTCCGCAGCTTCGATATACTGGCTGTCTAGAAGGAAAGCACCGTTTTCAAAGCGAATGCCCCAATAATTGCCGGGACGCCGATCAAGTACAATACCCTCAGCACCGATCGCAATTACATTCGCAGGCCGCAGCATCGGCATCCGTTCGGCAGTTTTCACATAAGGCGGCATCGCCACAACTCGCACTTTTTGACCGATAGTAAATTCTTTTTCCATGAGTTTTATTCCTTTTGGCGATGGGCGTAATCTAAGCATAACTAGGAGTGCGATCGAGTACAAAGTTCAGATTCTTTAGTTGCCACGCCCCGGTTTACTCACGAATATTCATATTAAGAAATTAGGACACGGCAGTGCCGTTTCCCTACAATATTATTTTGGGTAGGGACACGGCACTGCCGTGTCCTCTATCCTGACGGTGTAACCGGAATTTATGACGCAACAACCCGATCGATCAACCTAATTCAGTCATTTTAGGCTCAGGTCGCGCTACAATTGTCAATCGGGATGAAAACGGTCGCGATCTAAAAGTAGGGGATAGTTGGTATGGCTACAAGTCGTCGCATAGAGCGCGTAGCTTCAATGATTAAACGGGAAGTCAGCCTGATGTTGCTGAATGGCATTAAGGACGATCGAGTCGGTGCAGGTATAGTTAGCGTTACCGAAGTAGTTGTTTCGGGAGACCTTCAGCACACAAAAATCTTTGTCAGCATTTACGGTACTGATGAGGCCAAGGCCGAGACTATGGAAGGTTTGAAATCGGCTACTAGCTACGTCCGCAACCAGTTGGGCCAGCGGTTGCAACTGCGCCGGACACCAGGAGTGGCATTTCTAGAAGACCGTTCTCTGGAACGAGGTGATAAAATGTTGATACTGTTGAATCAGCTTTCGGTCGATCGCAAACCGGATCTTTTAGATGACGAAGAATTGACAAATGATGATGATGATGATGATGATGATGATGATGATGATGATTTAGAAGCAGACGAGGATTAATTAAATATCTGAAGGCAGTCAACAGTCAACAGTCAACAGTCAACAGTTAACAATTCCCATGATGATTGACAATCTTTCCTTGCCAGAATTGGTAGCCCAGATGTTCGTAGTGCGTGCTTCTGGCTACTTGTTCGACCACCAAATTCGCTATCCCGAATGGGAACCAACCGCCGACAAACTCCGCTATTATCTGGAAAATCTCGGCGTTGGCGGTGTGATTTTGGTTGGGGGAAGTGCTGCGGAATTGGCAATGCGATCACACCAATTGCAATCTTGGGCAAAATTTCCGCTGTTATTAGCTGCGGATATTGAGGAAGGTGTTGGCCAGCGATTTGCGGGGGCGACTTGGTTTGGGCCACCGATGGCAATTGCCGAAATTGCCAGAAAAAATCCTGAAGCGGCCGATCGATATGCCGAACAAATGGGCGCTGTGACTGCGATCGAAGCTAGGGCGATCGGTCTAAATTGGGTTCTCGCCCCAGTAGTTGATGTTAACAACAACCCTGACAATCCTGTAATTAACGTCCGCGCTTTTGGCGAAACACCAGAAATTGTCAGCAATCTAGCCAGTGCTTTTATTCGGGGTGCTAGCACACACCCGGTTTTGACCACAGCTAAGCATTTTCCCGGTCATGGGGATACCGCCGTTGATTCTCACTTGGAATTGCCGGTTTTGCCGCATTCCCCCACTAGATTGGCTGAAGTTGAGTTACCTTCTTTTGTCGAGGCGATCGCAAATGGGGTCGATGCTGTGATGACAGCCCATTTGCTGATTCCGGCTTGGGATGCCGAGTTTCCGGCTACTCTTTCTCGCAAAATTTTGATTGGGAAACTGCGGGAAGAGTTGGGATTTCAGGGTTTAATTGTAACTGATGCTTTGGTGATGGGCGCGATCGCCAATAAGTATGGTGCTAAGGGCGCTGCTGTTTTGGCGGCTGAGGCTGGTGCTGATGTTTTGCTGATGCCCCTTGACCCCGAAGGCGCAATTCAGGCTGTCTGCGAAGCTGTTACTCAAGGCAGACTTTCCATAACACAAATTAAGGAATCTGTCAAGCGAATTTGGGAAGCCAAGCAAAAAGTTGGTTTGTCGATTTATGACTCGAAAGAAACAGGACACAACAGTGTTGTGTCCCTACAGGGGGGGAGTCAGAAAGAAACAGGACACAACAGTGTTGTGTCCCTACAGGGGGGGGACAAGAATGCAGCATTGATTGAGTTGAGTGTGCTCTCAAATCCCGATGCCATGAAAACTGCTGCCAATATTTTGCGAGATTCTCTGAAATTTGGCGGAAATCTACCTTTACCGCAACCCCAAAAAAATCAGTTGTTGCGGAATTTGATTGTAGTTGACGATGTTTTAGGGTGCGAGTTTTTGGGAAAACACACTCCAGCGATCGCCCTACCCGCACAGTTAGGTTACGAATTGCAACTTATTGACGATCGGGCTGGTGCGATCGGTGATACTGCCAATACAGATTCGTTTTCTGCAACATTACTGCAAGTTTTCATTCGCGGAAATTGCTTCCGAGGGAGTGCTGGTTTGACCGAAGCCGCTCAAAATTGGTTTCACAACCTATTAAAAACTGGTGAACTGCAAGCGGTGTTAATTTACGGGAGTCCCTACGTTTTAGAGCAATTTTTGCCACATCTGCCTCCGACTATTCCCTATATATTCTGTTTTGGACAGATGTCAGCAGCGCAAGCCATCGCCCTAGAATTACTATTTGGCCTTGATTGAACGCAATTAGATCCAGATTCCCGGATTCATCAGTGGATCAATCAAATCTGAAATATTTATAAACTTTTGTTAAGTTGGGACTGATGCCGATCGACCTGGTTTCTGCGAAAAATCAAAGGTTTGACGGCGAAGCATCCAGACTGAAACTGGCATTGACACTCGCTTCCTGAATTTTTGTAAATATTATGATTTATTTGAGGCTTATCTAAGCAAATTGTATCTACATATACAGAAAATAATTAATCTACGAATTAAGGAAGTTTAGACTATATTATTACTAGGCAATACATTTTTTTAGTAAAACACTGAGGGCGCATTATGATTCAGTCCACTATCCACAAACTGCAATACTCTTTAGACGTTATCCAAGATGAAGCGCGCCACCTAGTGCATGATGGCGTACTCAGCCGTCAACAGCCCATTTATACCCTGTGCCAATTCATTCCGCCCCGCGAATGGTCTTGTGTGGAGTGCGAACTAGAAAAATGTGATTTCTTGTTGCGCGATCGCATCGCCGACCTGATCGGTTCCGAAAAATGGGACAATGACTAACCTATAACTGCTTTTTTTTGCATTACTCCTAATTGCAACAGCGTAGGAATAGATATTTTGGGGGAATATTTTTAGATGAAAAAATTTTAACTTAGTTTGTCAGAAACTCAAGATGCTTTAATCCTGATGCTTTTGGGCGCGTAAGTTTTCCAATTGGGTTCTAAGTGCCACCATTTGTGCAGTTAATTCTTGAATCTCTAACTGTACGTCTGGCGTCGTAACCGAGTCAGGGGAAGTATCAGCGGATGAATCAGATTGCTTTGGCGAGACAGATTCGTTGTGGTTATTCTCCCGATCGCTTGGCCCGGAAAAGATGGTATCTACAAAATTTCGGGCTTCTCGATCGGTCATTTCTCCTTTTTCTAGCAACTCATCGGCTAGTATGCCTAAATCTGAATTCAACTTTTCCAGATTTTCCGATCGCTTTACAGGATCTTGCAATGTCTCAATTAAAAAGGAAGTTGCACCCAAAGTTAGGTGAAATCCGGTTTGCAGCATTTGAGGCAGTTTTTCAGGATCCATTTAAAAATTCCGCTAGTGCGAATCCATCGATCGCGATCGCCCGAACTAGGAAAGTACGTCCTTGGGGGGATGGCTTTACGTTGTTCTCATCACTCATTTTAGCATTACTTTGTAAATTTACAAATTTTAAATGTAAATTTTTGTAACAATACCGACAAATCTGGGATCTTCAGGTTAAGCAACCATTAAGGATAAAGTGCATTGCCGGTAGAAGGGTCAAATACAAATAGTCGATCGAAATCAAGCTGAACACTTATCCGATCGCCCGATCGCAACCGAACACTCGCAGCCACCTGCACCTGTATAGTAGTTTCTGCACTCAGCACCGGCAAACTAGCCCGAATTAAAGTTTCTCGCCCCAAAGGTTCTACCACAGTCACTTCTACTTCCAGAGGCACTTTTTCTAAAGCCCAAACATCAGTTTTCAAATCATCATTATCTGTCATTGATTTAGTGAAAAGTTCGATGTTTTCTGGACGAATTCCCAAATCAAATCCTTGTCCTTCCCTAGGCTGTAACTTTTTCTGAATAGATGGCGGACAAGCTAGAGATTGATTTCCCACTTGAAAGCATTCATCAGCATAAATTGCAGGTAAAATGTTCATAGCAGGATTGCCTAAAAATGTCGCAACCATCCGATTAACTGGTTTAGCATAAACACTTTGAGGGTCTCCAATTTGTTGAATCATACCGCGATCTAAAACAACAATTTTATCCGCCAAAGTCATCGCTTCCACTTGGTCATGAGTGACATAAACGGTAGTAATTCCTAGTCGTTGATGGAGTAATTTTAGTTCAGCCCTAGTATCATCTCGCAATTGAGCATCAAGGTTAGAAAGCGGTTCATCTAAGAGAAATACCTTGGGTTCGCGGGCGATCGCCCTTCCCAGTGCTACCCGCTGCTGTTGCCCGCCAGAGAGCTGTTTGGGCTTACGATTGAGCAGATGATCGATCGAGAGCGATCGGGCGACAGTCTCCACCCTTTCTTGAATTTTTGATTGCTCAACATTCCGCATCCGCAATCCAAAAGCCAGATTTTCGGCGACAGTCATGTGCGGATAGAGCGCATAATTTTGAAATACCATTGCCACATCCCGCTGTCTTGCCGGAATATGATTAACTAGATTATCTCCAATATAAACATTACCAGAAGTTGCAGTTTCTAAACCTGCAATTGTCCGCATAATCGTAGACTTACCGCAACCGGATGGTCCAACTAATACCCAAAATTCCCCATCCGGGATTTTGAAACTAATGTTTTCGATTGCAGTGACGTTTTGGTAGCGTCGGGTAATATTTTCTAAGCGAACATTTGCCATTGTTATTGGTTAGTTGTTATTGGTTAGTGGTTTTTACATTTGGTCTTCAGAAAGTTTGTCTAATTCTAAAACTATGCGCGCTAATTCTTCAACGATCGGCGTTGACTCAGCTTTGCGGAATGCTGCTACTAACGAACGATAATACCAGAGAGAACCTTCTTTGCCACCTTTGAACCGTTCCCAAACTAAGTCGCCTAATTGACGATAATCTTTGAGGATCGATCGGGCATTATAGATTTTATCAGCAGCCGAGATCAATCTAACTGAGCCAGAAGCCGTGAGAATGTGCGTGATATAGGCCTCTTTTCGCTGTCGCCAAGGCGGTTTTGGCGTGGTATGAGTATCGGTACAGCCGTCTACAATCGCTGTGACGTTATCGCCAAAGTGTCTGCGGATGGCTTCGCGGGTGGTGGGGCCGCCTTGATCTTCGATCGCATCATGAAGCAAAGCTGCGATCGCCTCATCTTCCGAAGCCCCATACTCTAAAGCTATACTAGCAGTACCCAACAAATGAGCGATATAGGGAACACCCGAACCCTTACGGACTTGGGTAGCGTGCAATTCGGTGGCATAGATGAGAGCTTCGGAAAATCGGTTTGATAGTATCATGGAAGTTACCTGATTCAATCATGTCATCTGTAAACTTAGAATCATTAAAGAGAGGTTGCGATCGTGACAGCTACTATAATTCTACCCAAAAATGCCGACCAAAAATCAGAGTCAAAATTACAGCCCAAATTTGAAAACATAGCAGAAACTCAGCCAGAGTCAGATACAGAAAAAGTCATATCTCTCGAAGAATTTTTAGTCAAGCCTCCTGATAGAATGGAATGGGTTGACGGCAACTTAGTGGAGAAAACAGGAATGACATTCAAGCACAGTCTGGCTCAATCTAAACTATCTACATCCTGGAGGAATTACCAAAATTCCAGCGGACAGGGAGGAGAAGTTCTGACAGAAATACTTTGTCGCACTAACAAACAAGGCCGCCGTCCCGATGTCGCTTACATCACTTCTGAACTGCTGCCACAATCAGGCAATTTTACAGCATTTTCCCAAAGTTTTCCCCTGATAGCAGAAGTTGCTTCCCCCGAAGATAGTGGCGAAGAATTATTTGCAAAAGCTCAGGAATATTTGGAATCGGGATGTTTAGAAGTTTGGTTGCTATTTCCTGAAGCTAGATTAATCTTTGTGAATTCAGGGGAACGCTGGCTATTGTTTAATTCGGATGAAGTTGTTCAGACTCAAAGGGTACTTCCAGATTTTAGCGTAGCAGTTAATGAATTGTTGGCTTGAAAAACTTGCCAAAAATGCCATCTTATGAAATAGTCTAGGATATTGTAACCTCAAACTATAGCGACCTCCAAAAGTAAAAATATAATGGATAGATTTCGAGTAGAAGTTATTTCTCAAACACCAAATCCTCAGCAAGTAATTTACGCAGCCCTCCATCAAGACTATACCGAGAATTTCGTATTTGACGATCGCGATTCCTGGCCCTCAGACGCAGAATGTGGCGAAATTATCGTCAAAAGGCTCCTCGCAGGCGATCGGGGTCACTACGGCCCCTTAGAGCATCCCCAAATTATCTTTAATTGCGGCTACTTCCCCCACAGTGTCATGCAGCAAGCCAGGACACATCGTGTTGGAGTCTCATTCGATGTGCAATGTCTTGCTGCTGATACCGTAATCACTTTTGTTGATTGTGAGGGAAGTGCTGGTAAGAACAATTTGAGCAAAACCATTGGAGAACTGTATGATCTTTGGACTAATGGGGAAAAAGCGATTCGTTCTCGGTCTATTCGAGGTCGAAATGGTGAACCACCAGGCGAATATCGTCGTGACTGCAAGCAAAGAATCCGTAAAATGCGCTTACGAGTTTTAAATGAACAAACTGGCTTGTTTGAAGTGGGTCATATCAAAGACGTAATGTGTAGCGGTATTCAACCCGTTTATAAAGTTACATTGGAGGATGGCAAGACTTTAGAGTGTACTACCAATCACCGTTTATTCACTGCAAACGGTTGGCAAACAATGAAAGATGCGGTTGGATTGACAACCGCATCTGATGGCAATGTCGTTAGCATAGCCAAAAACTCCTATGTGATGTGCAATGGTTTAGCAGTAACTGATCGGCTTTATACAGACAAATCATGGCTAGAAGCCCAAATTGCACAAGGATTAACTATCAAAGAAATTGCCTGTTTATCGGCTTGCTCTACTGCTACGATTAAAG
>JAYTZD010000055.1:0-19081 GCA_043742065.1 Oscillatoriales bacterium | reverse complement strand
TTTATCCGTGGAATCAATCCCAAATTGCGAAGCATTGTTCGCTGTGCGCGGCAACCTCGAAAATCCTCAAGCCCCCTCATTTATCCGTGGGGTCAATCGAAAATCTAAAATCTAAAATCTAAAATCGAATGACTCATGGCGATCATTATCAGCAAAATCTGAGCCGATCGCCTAGTCGCTTTTTCGAGTGACACTCATTTGAGTTACAGCAGAGCAATTGTGGTTAAACGATATAAGGAGAATCGATCGCCTTTGCGCGTTTAATAGCCACCAAAGTCTGATAAATCAAAGCCGAAATCTCAGCGCGGGTAATATCTCGCTGCGGCGAAAGCCAATCGCGGGAAGGATAGTTAACCACAATCTTCAAGCTAGTTGCTGTACCGATCGCACTTAAAGCAAAATTAGGAATTTGAGCGCGATCGGTGTATACTTTCAAAGTGTCAGCATTTCCCCCCTTCAGTTCCAAACCATTAACCAAAGACACGATCGCCTCAGTCTTAGTCAAATTCAAATTCGGGCCAAACTTCAACCCCGGAAACCCCGACAAAAACCCAGCCCGATTCGCCCGTTCGATCGCACTTCTCGCCCAAAAACTAGCAGAAACATCAATAAAATTCGTAGCCGATACCTTTGGAATCGGACTAAACGCACTCACTAACAACGAAGCATATTGAGCACGACTTAAACTCTCATCCGGCCGAAAAGAACCATCCGGCATACCACTAATCATATTCGCCGCCGCCAGGGCATCAATAAACTTCTGAGCCCAATGTCCAGAAATATCATTAAACTTTGGTTCACCGATATTCGGATTGCCGCCACCCTTTCTCACCGCAGCTTGTACAGCTTGAAAAGCATTCACTTTTCCATAACCAAACCAATCACTACGACGGTTTTTAAGATCATAATTTCCCATGCGAGCACCCAACTGAGGATCGGGATCGGGATCGACAATTTTGTCCGCAGTTTGTTCGAGAATTCCCCGCACTTCCCGCGCCGTCAAACGGGGGTTAGCTGAAAGTATCAAAGCTGCAACCCCAGCCACTACTGGAGTGGCGCTAGAAGTACCGCCAAAGGAGTCTGTGTAGTCCCCTGGATCGTAACCATCAGCACCGATGCGATCGGCAGTAAACACCCCCAAACCGGGCAAATTCTGCGTTACCTCTGGCGGAGTGGTGATATATCCAGTTTGCTGCATCCATGTTCCCGGCGGGGCGTTGTTGCTGGGGGCGCAAACCGAAATACTACTACCCCAATTGCTGTAAGCTGATTTTTTATTTAGGGAAGTCGAAGCCGCCACCGCAATCACATCTGGGTGAACAGCATAGCCACTCAGCCATTGAGTTTGACCGCTGATTATGTCATCGGGCCAGCCTTTTTCGTTAATCGTACCGTTGACGGGGCGGTTGGCATTGCCCGCAGCGAACACAATCACGCAACCTCTGCCGCCACGCCCTTGGATGGCTGCTTTGGTGATGATGGCACTTTGTCTCAGGGAAAGGGGGAAATAAACGGCTGATGGCCCCCAACTACAAGAAATCACGGCGGCCCCTTTTTCGATCGCCCAATTGAATATTTGTTCAACAGAATCATCATCGAGGTAGCCTGTAGTACGGATGGGCATCAGGGCGCATCCAGGGGCGACACCAACAATGCCTTTGCCAGTTTCTTCGGCAACGGCGACACCAGCGCAGGAAGTGCCATGATTGTCTGAATCTAGAACAGGCATTGGAGACAAATCGTTGTCTTTTAAATCGAGGGGAAAAACGATTTTGCCTTGGCCTTGAAAATCTGGATGTGTCATGTCTACGGAATCATCCGCGATCGCAATTATGATCGATCGTACTCCACGAGTAATGTCCCAAGCTTTTTCTGCAAAAATGTGAGAACCCGCCACCATTTGGCTACCACTTTTGTGGTTGAGATACCACTGTTTGGTATAAAGCGGATCGCGGGGAATATAATGTTGTTGAGCTTGTACTATAATATTAGGTTCAGCAACGAGAACTTCTACATATCTGGTGAGGCGATTAGCAATTTTGATCGGGTTTTCTGTCGCTTGTTTGGTAACTTCACAGATAAATGTATTGCGAATCCCTTCAACTTGTCGGACTATTTTTAAGACTGCTGCATTGACGATCGCATTTCGCGATTGTTCGTCTACTTGTTCGTCAAATTGTATGGTAATGCGATCGGTTAAATAAAAGAATGTTCCCGGATTCTTTGCTGGAGAATAGACGTGGCTAGCAAAAACAACGGCATCACTAGCCCTAGCTGCTTGTATCGCTGTATTCAGCAACGCCGGCGCAACCAGATATTCTTCGAGATTGCTATTGCCAATACGGCGGTTGAATTTTGCCTCAGTGTTTACTAGCCAAGGGTTTGAGGCTGATGCTGTGGATGAGGGGCGGACTGTAAAGCGATCGGTCACTTTTGACAGCAACAATTCATCACCGCCGCGTTGTAAAATCAATGCCAGACTTTCATCAGGGACTCCTATGCCTTGATAATTGAGGAGAGTGCTGGTGTCGGGTTGCTTTGGTTGTACCATCAGAAATTGTCCTGTTTAATTTTGATCCAGTTTAACCATTTGATTTTGCCGTAATATTAGACGGTTGAAACAGTATAGTCAGTTTTTTTGTGCGATCGGTACAAGTCTCATTAAATAAATACGCTAGGATTGACGTTGAAAAATTCCCCCAGCGCCTTAGCTTGCGCCTTGCTAATCGCCCGTTTGCCATTAACAACCTCAGAAACGACACCTTTTGAACCAATCACTCCAACTAGATCAGCTTGTTTGAGTTCGCGAACTTCGATCAGGTGCAATAAAACATCCTGGGGAGTCGCTTGAGGAATTGGGTAATACTTTCCTTCATATTGTGCGATCAACAGCGCCCAGAGATCAAGTAAAGTTTCTGCTTCGAGGCTTAATTTCTCCTGAGACATTAGGGCTTCGACTTCTATCAGGGCCACAGAATAGTCTTCTTCGTTTAGGATGGGCTTAGGCTGCGATTTTGCTAGCAGTTGGCCGTAAGCTATTTTTTCAATTGTAATATTCATAGTTCGTTTGGATTGTGGATTATGAATGTTTTAGATTTCTTGAATGTATCAGGGGAACTGCGACAATTTCCCTGATACATTCAAGTGAAAATTTAACCTAGTTTTTGTTTGACTTCATGAGGAGACGGCACTGCCGTGTCCCTACCGACAATAATATTGTAGGGAGACGGCACTGCCGTCTCCTAATTTCGGCTACTAATAATTCCGATGCTACCGGATTTGATATCCAGTCTCTAGTTTGATTTCTCGAAGAAAGTCGCAGTTTGACATTTGCACAAATTTGGTTTACACTCATCCGGTTGCGATCGCCAATGGTAAGATCTGCTCTAGCTAAATATTTTTTTTAAAGCGCCGAGGCGCAAAGTAATTTCATGGTATACTCTGGAACTGTTTACTGGCTTCGCTCCACCGCCCGGATTGCCCTAGTTGCGATCGCCACCTTAACCCTATTGCAAGCACCCCAAGCCCAAGCACAACAACCATCTGGGCAAGGAAATCAACCGCAAGTCGAACCCGCCGACGACCCCACCGACCCAAACAATCTCCGCCCCGTCTCCCAAAGCAACAGCATCTTGAGCATTCCCGGAGGCCAGCGTCTGATGACAGAAGCCAGCAGCGCTATTTCCAACCAGAACTACACCGTAGCCTCTCAAAAACTTCAAGAATCCCGCCAAATTTTCAACCAGTTGTCCAACTTCTACCAACAACTCTCCAGTAGTTTTGCCGGAATCGACATCCGCTTAGCCGACAGCAACCGCACCAAAGCCGTCGAAACAGCCCAAATGCGTGACGAAGCCACCTATCGGCTAGCGTTGGTACACCGCGCCCAAAACAAGCCAGAACTCGCCGTCCCATTGCTGATTCAGATTATTCGTTCCCAGCAGCCAACTCGCGATTTAGGTAAAAAAGCTTACCAGCAGCTAGTAGAGTTGGGGTTTGTAGATATGCCCTATCCTCGACCAGCCGCCAACACTCAACCGATTCCGCCTAAGAAATAATTCACCTAAAATCTAAATTACGCCCTTTATCAGAAAAAACAATGGTTACACCATCTCAAGTAGCAGAAATGATTCAGACTGGATTGCCAGACGCTAAAGTAAAAGTTGATGATTTAACCGGTGGCGGCGACCACTACCAAGCAAGAGTAGTTTCCGCAGCCTTTGAAGGGAAAAACCGAGTACAGCAACATCAACTGGTCTACGGTGCTCTCAAACAAGCAATGGCTAGTGAAGCCATCCACGCTTTAGCTTTGCAAACTTTCACTCCCCAGGAATGGGAAGCGCAAAGTCAGGTTGCTTAACTATTGAGTGGCTAATTGGTATCATAAGTTTGTATTTATGTCAATAGTTTCTTGACATAAAAGAGTCACAGTTTCAAATCTTTCAAGCAATATAAGGAGCAACCATGAGTACAGCAGCACATCAAAGAATTGACGACTTAGTTAAGCAAAACAAAATCATGGTATTTATGAAGGGCAATAAATTAATGCCCCAGTGTGGTTTTTCTAACAACGTAGTGCAAATTCTCAACACCTTGGGAGTGCCTTACGAAACAGTTGATGTTTTGGCAGACCAGGAAATTCGTCAGGGAGTCAAAGAGTATTCTAACTGGCCGACAATTCCCCAAGTTTATATCAACGGCGAATTTCTTGGCGGGTCGGATATTCTGATCGAAATGTATCAGAAAGGCGAATTGCAAGAAGCAGTAGAAGTTGCTTTAGCTTCTTAAATTAGGGGAAAAAAGAAAGTTTTGAGTTTTTAATACTGATTTCTTAAATTAGGGACTCGAAATTTTCCTAAATCCCGAACTTTAACGATAGTAGGGCCGACATACACGACTGGCCCTACAAATTATCCTTTTCTTATGCACAGTGGGCAACCAGTTGACTATTAATAATAGCCTGATTCTGCTTGAGGCATGGGCATTTCAAAATTGGAGGTGTCATGAATATAACGGGCCGCTTCTTCTTCTAATTTGTGAATCAGGTAGGGTTCCAAACCGTTTGAATGGCGGAGGGCTGCCAAATACCCGTCTAAGTAAAGCCGTAGGTCATCAAAACGATAACCTCTATTCCACATTTCGACGAGGGCGTCGGTGAGTTTTTGGTAATGCCGGATTGTTTGGGTGTCTTGAAGCATGGTGTGAGGTTGAAATCCTTTGTGGTTAGTACAATGACGGCGGGATTTAGAAAATGCTTCGACTTTGGCCCAATTGCTCTGGTCTAGGCTATTGCTAAATAACAATTTCTACCCTGCTAACAGGCTACCCCCCATAAAAAATTTCACTCGCTACTTTGTACGACTCGAATTTTTCTGGATGCACCTAGTTGATTCGCCAGGAGATCAAGAGAATCGGGAGGTCACTAAATTTTACGATCAAATGGCTTGAGTTTGCCAGCTACCGAGGTAGTCGGTGTGAGGAATTGTAGTTTTAGTTGGCAGATTTGTCAACTTCCGAGGATGGGAAGCAGAGTCTGGGAGTAGTGTTGGCGCGCTGTTGGGGCCGACGAGTCGATCGACTCTACACTCTGTTACTTCCATTGTAAGATTTTCGTGAGAGTGTTTGAATCTTTTTGGGTTCTCAAACTGGGAAATTTGACTAAATCTTTAACATTTTGATCCTTGGCTTGTTAATAGCTTTACATCAACCAAAACACAGCACTCAATTCAAAACTCCAAACTCCAAACTCAAAATTCCCCAGTCAAGACTTTTGATTCCTGCTTTACCACAGTCCTCTAACAGGCCTCATCGGCTGCGTGGCTGGTACTGGTGCGATGACGGGACGGGCTACAGGGCGCGTGATTGGCTGTACGTTGCGACGGGGTTCGATCGCATTTTCGGTCTTAGTTGTTTCAGTTGTCGTAGTCGATCGCATATTATCTTGAAGCAAGGTTTGCATATTCCCCGCTAAACCCTGAAGTTTCGCCACCGTCGCCGTAATTTTGGGAACATCTACATACATTTCCGGCAGAGGATAACGTTTCAGAATTTCCAGTATCGAGACTTTCCCATCGTCGCTGGTTGCGAGAATTACCGCAGCGCGCAAAGCTTTCCCACTTTCTGTATTCCGCTGAGTCCGAATTGCTTGACCGATTTCGTCGGTAATTTTTTCTCCCGGAGTGCTGTAAACTATGCGGGCTACATTCGCGGGCTTCAAGCCAATTTCTAGGCCCATAAACCCGCGCAGAGTTCCCGGATCCATTTTTGAGAATCCGATGATTTGTCGAATGGTTGGGGTAGTTGTGCCATCTTTAGCGAAGTCTTCTAAATCGCTGACATTAATGCTTTGTCTCAGCGGGCCAAAAGTGAGGACAACTTTTTGGGCCCCTAATGCTCTAGTCTGCGCCGATAATATACTAGCGCTTGCTGCTAAAAATACGCCGATCGCGATCGATACAAATTTTGTTAACTTCATAATGAGTGCAAAATTAAAACTAATTGGAGCCTTCTAGATTATTGTAGATGCAGCAGTTATATTCTACAAGCTCGCGACCGGAATTTGTACAACAGCCACACATACAATCTCGATCCAGATTTATTCTCAACATCAATCTTGAGAATAATTGACTTGAGCAACTACATATTTATTTCCTTCAATTTGCCTAATTTACTATCCATACAACCTTTGACAATTCATGTTTAAAACTAAGCGCAAATCCAAGAAATCTAAACAAAAATTACTGAAAGAAAAAAATATCGCGCTCAATAAAAAAGAAGCGGCCACACAAAAACGCAAAACTTCACAGCAGGTAGATGAACTCATTCAGGCGATCGCAATTAATACCTTAATCAGCGCTGCTGTAACCATCCCGCTATTATTCTTGCTCCGAGCCAAACTTGCCATTGCAGCAGGCGTAGCCATAGCAATTTTGCTATTTTCCTACAAATATCCCCGTCAAGCCTTGTGGGCATTTCTAATTTACCTACCTTTTAGCGGTACAATCACCTACGCAGTTGGCGGCGGAAACGCTGCATTTCAAGTAGCCAAAGATGCTTTCTACATACCAGCTCTCATCGCCCTCATTCAAAGCTGTAAAAAGAAACAATTACCCATCTTCCTGCCGAAACAACTGAAGCCAACCTTCAGTATCTTATTAATGATGGCGATGCTGACTTTGATTTTTGTGAATGGGGATATGCAGCTTAACCCGATGAAAGGAGAAAAACCGTTGCTGCAAGGAATTCTCGGTTTAAAAGTATTGATCGGTTACATACCGCTCATCGCTTGTACTTATTATCTAATTCGCACTAAGAAAGACTTGGTATTTTTTAGTCGAATGCACATAATTTTGGCAATTGTTTGCTGCATTCTAGGTTTAATTCAATACCTATTGCTGCAAAGTGGAAGGTGTGCGGGTACGCGAGGAATGTCAGGAGCAGAATTATATAAAGCTACCTTAGAAGCTAGATGTTTAGTCGGCGGTTCCCTTGTCTTTAGTCCAGAAGTCAAGTTTATCCGTTTACCGGGAACTTTTGTCGCCCCTTGGCAATGGGCTTGGTTTTTAATTGCCAATGCTTTCTTGACCTTTACTTCTGCTTTTTGTGACCCTTCCTTCTGGTGGCGAATGATCGGTTTATTCGGGATGGCATTAGTATTCGCCAACGCCGTTATTTCTGGTCAAAGAGCAGCTTTAGTAATGGTTCCAGTTGTCACTTTTGTGCTACTAATTCTCACAGGTCAAGTAGTTAATTTAAAACGATTTATTCCGATTGGTATCGGACTTACTATTCTGTTATTTATTGGTACAGCAATTAACCCAGAAATTATTGAGCAGCGGCGAGAAAGTTTTATTAGCCGCTGGAATGCTGCACCACCCCAACAGTTTCTGTTTAATCAGTTCGAGCAGAGCCACAATTTTATCATTGACAGACATCTGGGTAGAGGCGTGGGACGAGCGACTAATTCAACCCGGACGTTTGGTGCAACGCAACTAATTGAAACTTTTCAACCTAAGTTGATCTACGAACTCGGTTATCCGGGAATGATTGCTTTTCAGCTAATGATTTTACACTTAACTTTTCTAACTTTTCGAGCTTACCGTTCTGTGAAAGACAGAAGTTTACGGACTTATGGAGCTAGTTTTTGGGTATTTGTGGCATTTATTACGGTCAATACTCAATATTATCCTCTTGATGTAGATCCAGTATCAGTTTATTACTGGGTTTTGGCTGGGGCTATCTTAAAGTTACCAAAAATTGACAAACAGGTGCAGGATGAAAAACATGAGGAAGTCGATTTAGATGAATTGGAAGTTCGCCAACAATTCAAAGAGAAAAAGATTATTGCATCTGCTCCAATTTGAGAATATTTTGTAAGAGGAGACGGCAATGCCGTTTCCCTACAATTCATCGGGGTAGGGACACGGCATTGCCGTCTCCTGATTATGGGTAATATTAATTCCAATGCTACGGGATTTGAGATAAAACCCATCCCTACAACATATTTTGCGATTAATTAGTAACTTTACTGTGGTTGCCAAACTGGACTGCCAGCATTTAAGTCCTTGTCATTTGTCAATTTAATCAATCCTGAACCGTCGCGATTAACTACATACAAATTACTTTTTTCACCTTTGATTTCGTTAAAGGTAAAAGCAATTTGCTGGCTATCATAAGACCAGGAGACTTGGGAGATTCCCGACAATTCTAATTTAGTTGCTAGTTGAGTCAATTTGGAACCGTCAGCATTCATTGTGTAGAGTTTTTGTTGGTAAAAATCTCCAGTGGTGAAGGCAAGCATTTTGCCGTCTGGCGACCACGAAAGTGCGTCGTATCTTGTCGGTTTTTTGGTGATATTCTGAGGGATTCCGGTGTTAATGTCGATCGCATAAACATCTTGCTGTTTGCCGCCCATATCGCCCGCTTTGTTGTAATAGTAGGCAATACGGCGACTGTCGGGCGACCACAATAGTTCGAGGTTGTAAGCCTGATTTTGCGGATTGTTCGTCAGTTGTTTGAGGTTGGTTCCATCAGCATTGATTGTGTAAATTTGCTGTTTGGGGTATGTTCCCAACCAGAAAGCGATTTTTGTGCGATCGGGAGACCAGACAAGTTCGCTACCACGGGAAGTATATTCCCCTGGAGTTTTAGTTAATTGAGTCATCCCAGAACCATCAGCATTCATTTTGTAGATGTTTTTGTCCTTGACAAATGCTACCTGCTGACCATCTGGTGAAAGGTGAAATTCCGATGAAATTTCCGTTTTAGGAGGCTCTCCTCCTACTTCCAAATTCCGAACTAATTTAGTGCCCTTAATGCCCGTAGTATCGCTTGTATACAGAGATTGACTGCCGGAACCATCAGAGGTATAACCATCGCAGGAACGCGCAAATACAAATTTTTGGCTATCAGCAGCCCAGGTAATTTTGAAATTAGTTGCTTTGCAAAAATCCCCAGCAAACTGTTTAATCAGTCGAGAACCATCAGCATTGACTGTGTAAATGTCCGTGTCCCCACTCAGGAAAGCCAGTCGCTGACCGTTGGGCGACCAAGCTAGGCTGAAACTAACCTCTATATTTGGGGCAAGTTCGCGACGGGCAGAACCATTGGCATTGATCGCAAATAAACTGTTTCTCACCCCGCCAGCGCGCCTCTGAAGGGCCAAAAACGCCAGTATCTTCGGTTTTGGGGCTGCGGGTGCGGGATGGCTTGACAGGCTCAAAAATAGGGTAGTTAAGAGTGTCAGTGCAAATAGGGCGATCGCACCAAGTCGTAAAGTTTTTTTCAAACGCATTTAGCCAATTAATCTCCTTACTTAGTTACCAGTTAGAAAGCAATCTCAAAACTCTTAAAGTGCTTGTCGATCGATATGTCGCGACAGCATCAAACTCTGTTTAATTCTACCAATAATTACCTCGATCATTTTTTTGCGCGATGGATTTTTGGCGGTGGGAGGCATACCTAATTCCAAACAAACTAGACTCAAGTCAGTTGCAGTCATAGACAACAACTTTTTTCTCACCTCTTCTTCTTTGCCATTTTTAGCTTTTAAACGCAGTTGTTCATAGATTTGGAGTACCTGTTCTGCGGATAAATTAGTAGGTTTATCGGTAGTTTCATCTGGTTGAGATACGGTCGGTTCGGAGACTTTGGGAGTCGCAGAAATTCCTCCCCGTTTAACTTTAGTCTCAATCCTAGTCAGTTTGCGAGAAACTTCGCGCAGGATTTCCTTAAGTTCGCTAATCTCATCAACTAACTGCGAGTTTTCATCATCAGGCAAAACTTCTTTTTTAATCATTTCAGATACTCCGCGCACTCAGTCCAAAGTTGTTCAAATTCCCTGACTAATTCTCGTGGCAATTCCCCCTCATTAATAGCTCGTTTCAGACCGACACTTTCCCGAATAGTCGATTCTAAAAATTTAACTTCTATATTATTGTCTTTTGAGATATCGGCGCAAAGTCTTTTCACCTCTCTCATGTAAAACTGAACTTCGTTAGTCAGCAGTCCTCCATAGGTTTTAGCTTTGTTCATAAACACGGCAATCTTGGGGAAAGGATAAGGCTCAATCCGTTTTTGGAGAGAGTTCAAGACTAAGCTCAATCCCCTAGAACCAAAGTAATCTGGATTCACGGGAATTAATACTAAGTCGCAACAAGAGAGTACACTGTAAGTGAGCAGACTAAAGGAAGGAGAACAGTCAAACAGCATCAAATCATATTTGGGTAAATTGGGAGAGTTGGCAGAGTTTATAGAGTTGGCAGAGTTGGTAATTTTGCCGATGAATCTGCGGATGAAGTCTTTAACATTTTTGCCCTCAAATCCATCCAAGTCTAACCAATACAATTCTTCAACGGATGGAACAAAATGTAACTGTTCATCAATTTCGTAAATGGTGTCAAAACCTACAGGAAATTTAAAATTTTGTCCGTTTTTTTTAAAGAGTTCGAGGGCGTCGTAAATTGTTCGTCTTTCCCTCAGAGATTTTTCGTACCACTTGCCAAATTTGTCATCTAAATGACCTGTGCTTTCATTAAGCCCGATCGCCTCTGTGAGCGACATCTGCGGGTCTAAGTCTAACATAAGGACTTCTAGGTCTGTGCTTTGGGATATAATGTTTCCCAGGCTCCAAGTAACAGTGGTTTTCCCGACACCGCCTTTGAAGTTGATCACGGCTATGGATTTTGGACTCATGGCTGTCTTTGTTTAGATTTTGCTCAAATATAAATTAAAACATATTGTGTGACTTAGTTCAGCGTGCGATCGGTCTGATGTGTCAATTGACATGAAATGTAGAGTGCGATCGAGCCGCATTTTTTGCACATTAGCTCTTAAATAAAAAGTAAATCTTGAGAGAAATACAGTCAATTTAACTATGTCATTTTAAGCGATCGGAATCCGGTTCATCCTCCTCATAAACCATTAAATCCCCCGGCTGACAATTCAGTGCTCTGCACAAAGCGCTGAGAGTTGCTTCGTCAATTCTGGTGAGTCGGCGGCGGGTTTTGATTTTAGACACAGAAGTAGGGTGCATCCCAATTAATACAGCCAATTCTTTATTGCTGATATCGCGCTCAGCCATGACAACTGCCAATTTCCAACGGATCACTGCTGATGCTCAACTGCTAGTCATAACATTTCAAGCAGATGTTACCATTCTGCAACCTTCAATCTCCCTATCTTTGTCGCTGCGACAATTTATATTGTCGTAGCGATTGACAGAGGGCTGCGAATGAACTAGACTGAGGATGTACAAACGGAAAAGCGATCGCCCTGGCCTAGAAAACTTAAGGGCGATCGCAATTCACTATTCGTGTAATTCAAACCCTATGATATCACAGCCAAAGTCCGTTCCCGAACTGCTCCGGGAAGAAATTCCTGATGTACCTCAAGGCAAAAAACCGATTCGTTTGCTGTTGTGTGGCGTTCCCAAAGGGGTAGAGAGCATTGTTAATCTGCTGCACGTTTTGGGTTTTGCACAAGTTGGAGAGTGGAGCCCGCCTGTACCATCGCCTCTAGCGGGTGAGGTGATTCGGATTTTAACTCGTTATTGGTAAGAATGATTGTTTAAATACCAAAGAAACCGGGTTTTTCACCACAGTTAAAGGCAGGGATGTAGTATTTCGGAAAAAACCCGGTTTCTGCCTCCACGACTATCATTTTACCTCTTAGTCTGCGGAGGCAGACTTTGTTTGTGTAGAAGCGGTTTCAACCGCCGAATTAATGCAGGCGGTAGATAACCCATCACCTCTGTTACCTCTTAGTCTGCGGAGGCAGACTTCGTTTCTGTAGATGCGGTTTCAACCGCCGAATAATACAGACTATTCTGATGACATTCGATAGCGCGTCCAAAAACAATACAATAAAACCAAAACCAACCATCCCGACACATAGCACAACCCAGGAAGCGCAACATCAATATTGGGTGAAGACTGCGCGTTGACTTCAATCAGTCGATCGATATGCGGCTGCACAAAGTTATCATGGATATCTTCCAATGCTTCGCGTTGTTTGATTCTATCTTCCTGAGTAGCCATAATTCACCTCGTTTTGCGCTTATGAGGTAAATTGTTTTTTTGGGCTTTTGCCCAAGCAAGCCAACCCAGAAAATTCTGAAACCCTTGTATAATGAGCGTTAACCGCTTGGGCAAACCAACTCGTTTGGGCAAGAGGTCATCCTGATAGCGAAAATGTAGCGATGGCACGAAAATACGGGAAAAACGCCACTACAAAAAATAACGTCTTAAAACTGGTTGAGGCGTTACTCGCCCTCGCGGATGGGGAAATTGCCGTGCCGGGGGATAAGCTGAAAGCTACGTTTAACGTGGAATGGGTAAAGGAAGATGAGTTGCGGGTATCCGGGAAAATTCAGCAAAAACGCAACAACAGAACCGAAACCGTTGACAAAGGCATCACTAAGGATGATTTATGGGCATTGGTGGAATGTTTGGGAGAGGCATTAGAACTCCCTCCACCCAAGGATGAAAAAAACAAACCTACCGAAGCTGAGAGAAAAGCTAATACAGTACAAGATGTCTTTGACTGCTTAAAAGAATTAGAGTTATTTGAGGATAAAAGAAAGGCTAAAAATAGCCCTTATTGGAAATTTCACCTCAAACTGAAGCATCAAACTGCCAAAAAAGAAGAGAATTTGAAAGTAATTGACGAGCGATGGAATATTAAAATTGGCTCCGTCACAGTCGAGATATCCCATGAAACTCCTAAACCTAAAGAAGAAACTATAAACTGGCAAGAAATCTGCCGCCAAAACCTCGCGCAACAAAAGCAACTCACCACCAACCCCTTCACCAACGCCAACGGGATGACACCGCAACTGGATGGCGTTTATGTTCCCTTAGCGATTGTCGAACGCCAAAAACCCAAACCTCAGCCCAGGAATCAGCTAGAAGAAAAGGAAAAAGAAACAGAAAAACTGATGCCCATTGCTGAAGAAAGCTTTTTTGAAGATGTGTTGCGACAAGGGAAAAGCGACATTAGTCAAGGGCGAAAAATAGCGATTATTGGCGAACCGGGTGCGGGGAAAACCACACGGTTGCAGAAGATTGCCGATTGGATTTTAGAGCAAGATTTGGGGTTGCCGATTTGGATAGATTTAGCTGAATTAGAGGAGCAAGATATCTGTGAGTATTTGGAAAAAGTGTGGTTATCTCGGTGTCTGGGAAAAGTGACGCGCGGTGATTTAGAAGCACAAATTAATCGGGTTTGGTTGTTGCTGGATGGTGTGGATGAAATGACGCACTCTCAAGGAATGCAGCAGTTGGGGAAAGATTTATTGCGATCGTGGGTGCAGGATGCGCGGGTGGTGGTGACTTGTCGGGTGAATGTTTGGGAGGCCGATCAAAATGCTTTTTCGGGGTTTGATGTGTTTCGCAATTTGCAGTTTAATGCGGAACAAGTGACGGAGTATATTCGCCGTTGGTTTGCGGGGATGGGGGATGCTGCGACGGGGGAGAGTTTGGAGTTGGCGTTAGCAGAGTCGGAGAATTCGCGTCTCAAGGAGTTGATTCAAAATCCGTTGCGGTTGTGGATGTTGTGTCAAATTTGGCAATTAATAGCAGGAGTTTTACCAGATACTAAAGCTAAATTATATGAACAGTTTGTTAAGTATGTCTATCGCTGGAATAAACATGAAGAAATTATTAAAAAATACGCAAAACTATGTCAAATAACTCAGCGTGAGAGCAAAGAAAAGTTACATAAAGAATTAGGAGATTTGGCAAAAGCAGCACTCGAACAAAAATCTAGTCTTTTTCGATTGTCCTATCAGCTAGTAGATCAATATTTAGGAGATGAAAACGATGAAACGTCTTTATTATCATTGGCGTTATCTCTAGGATGGTTGAATTGGGTTGGCATCGATATTGATCAACCGGAAGAATCTGTCTATGCGTTTTATCATGCGACGTTTCAGGAGTATTTTGCGGCGTTGGCGGTGGATGATTGGGATGATTTTTTACCTCGGAATCATGTTGATTTTCCGGTGGTGGGGAAGGAATATCGGATTTTTGAAGCGCAGTGGAAGCAGGTGATTTTGCTGTGGTTGGGGCTGGAGGGTGTTGCGGATGAGGAGAAGAAGGGGTTTATTGAAAAGTTAGTGAATTTTGATGATGGGTGTGGTGAGTGGGATTGGGAAAAAATAGGAAAAGGGTTTTATGAGTATCGCGCCTATTTTTTGGCGGCATCAGGGATTAATGAATTTAAACCTCATCCTCTTGCTAATAAAATTGTAAATCAATTAGTAAAATTACGCTTTGGTTATTTCAGTCAAAAAAAACAGGAATGGCAAAACCACATTGATGTTATTTCACGATATGTGATAATAAATAAAATTCTGACACAAACGGATAAAGCAAGTACCATTCAGGAAATTTGCTCTATTTCAGAAAATCCTCAATACCCTGAATCTTTTTATAGGAGTGCCATCTGTGTCTTAGGAGAGATTGGACAGAGTAATTCTCAGTCTATTGCTGCTTTAAATAGAATCTTGAAAAACACCCAAAATAACGAAATTCGCCACCAAGCATTGATTATCTTAAATAAAATTCAATCTGAAAGACTTTCCACTATCGACGTATCAATAAAAACAACAACTATTCCTGTTCATCATAAGAAAACATCTAATTCACAAGAGTTTGATAAAAATCAGCCTTTGATCGAATTATTATTAGATGAAAGCATTGATAATGCTACTCGCGAGAATGCTCTCTATCAGTTGAATAAAACCAACCCAAAAAATAGCCGAATTATCAATGTTTTAGTAGAAGTAATTGATGAAAAAGCTAATAATATGTCTCTTCGTTGGTTAGCATTAAAATTTTTAGGCGAAATTGATCGAGAAGATATTGCAGTTACAAGAATATCCATGAAAATCATAAAAAATTTTAAGAAAGAGGATGAAATATTACTATTGAAAGCTGTGACTAGTCTAAGAAAAAGCGTTCCAAATAACGATGGCAATACTGTAGATTTATTGCTATCTCTTTTAAATGAAACTAAAAACGAAGATTTACAATATACCATATTAGAAGTTTTAGGCAAAATTGGGCATGACAATCCTAAAGCTATCGCCACGTTGACTGGTATTCTAGCAACTACTAAAGATGAAAATATCCGTTTTCAGTGTGCTGATAGTCTAGGGAAAATAGATCCTGGAAACTGCCAAGCTGTAGATGTACTAATTGAAATCCTAGAAAATACCAAGCATCAATATACCTCATCTATCTCATTTTTCCCTGAACTACATAAACAATTCGAGAATTTTTTGGAGAGTTCAACAGCATTGGATAGCTTAGGAGAAATTGGCAAGGGAAGTAAAAATGCTATTCATGCTTTAGTAAAGGTACTAGAAATCGCTAAAGCAGAATATGCTAGAAAAAGAGCTACTAAAAGTTTATTAAAGATCATTACTACTGATGAACATCGTCAAAAGGTAGTTTCTTTGCTTCAACCTCACCTGAACACTGAAACTTACGAAAATAACTTTGACTTATTTGAAGACTGCTACGCAGTTCTTTGGAACATTGCCCAAAACCTACCTTACCCCGACTTCTACCGGGTATGGCACGATTTAACCGAAAACCAAACCTGCCTTATTAACCTCGCCCAACTCCCCCAACTCCTGCAAACCCAACTCACCGAAACCAACCTCGCCCAAACTTTCCAACTCCTCTGCATCGACACCAGCAAATTCATCGACTCCCATAACCCCGCCCTCGAAATCTACGAACAATTCCTCGATCGCAACTTTCCCCAACGCCCCAACGGCGAACCCGAAACCCTCCCCCAACTCAAATCCTACTGGAATCAACTCCGCCGCCACAGCGACAAACACCCCATCCTCATCTTCTACCAAGACCCCACATCCCCCGCCGCCCAAGGTTTGAACCCTACTTTCCTCAATGCCCTTACCCGCTTCGACGGTACAATCTGTCTCATCACCGACTCACCTCACCCACCCCTGCAAACCTTCCCGCCCCATGACCCCGATTTAGTTCAGACTGTTGTAAATTGGCTCAAAAGAGTTCATTTAGAGTCCTGAGTTATTCAGGCCACTCGTAAATCTAAGAAACCGGGTTTTTCGCAGTTTCTACGATGTGTGGCGAAGTATGCTCGAAAAAACCCGGTTTCTGGGCACCCCGCAAATCTAAGAAACCGGGTTTTTCGCAGTTTCTACGATGTGTGGCGAAGTATGCTCGAAAAAACCCGGTTTCTGGGCACCCGTGAACTAAACTTGGCTAAATCTGCACTGTTTTGTGATATAATTAAAACCTAAAAAATAGCACAGAAAAAAGCTATGTCTGAAATTACTCTAGACGAAATCAAGCTTAAAGAATTACTCAAAGCAGCTATTTTTGAGTTAGTAAAAGAACACAAAGAAGTATTTTCGGAAATTGTAACAGAAGCCCTAGAAGATATAGGGATGGAAAATGCTATAAAAGAAGGCGAAAATACTGAAACAGTCAGTCGCGATCGAATCTTTAAACTTTTGAAAAGACAACACAGTAAATTAGCAGTTCTTTTCGAGTCCTTTAGAACCGATGAACTTTCCTTGGAAACCGTCGCCCTAGAAGTAGAAGCAGTCAGAAGCGAAATTCATGCCAGAAAAACCAACCATTAAAGTCATTATAGATACTAATCTAACCTTCGTGAATTGATTTACATTCCCAAAAAAATCCAGGCCCAACCGTCAAAACTTGTTCTGTTGGCATGAACAATTCCCAATAGGGAAGTCCAGAATCATCTTGGAAATCTGGCTGTAAAATTAGTTGGCGATCGCCCTCAAAAACTAGAGTGAGACTAATATTATCAGCATCGATCGCAAAATCAATCAATTCTTTATTTTCCAATTGCTGCAAAATTTTTTTGACAGCATCTATTTCTACCTCATCTATTTCTACCTCATCTATTTCTACTGGCAAGGAAGAAGTTAAAATGCGATCGCCTTGCTTGAAAACCCAAGGTGTTGCCCTTGTGCCAAATTGCCAACTACCTTTGGATAGATGTGCTAATTTTGGGTGAGTATAGGCAGACATCTCACCGAAATCTAGCCGTAATTCATCCCCATAACTAAATATAACCTGATGACACATTTCTCCGATTATCGGTTTAGTAATGACTGAAATAATTTCCTCGATATTTGGCTTCTGATTAGCAATAGATGTTTGAATAGCCATTTAAATATCCTCTAAAAATTCTTTAACCCTTTTTTTTGATTACCCGCGAATTCAAAGAAACCAGGTTTTTGGGAGTTTTTAGGAGGTGTAACGAAGTATTCAAGGGAAAAACCCGGTTTCTTGCCACCCGTGCATCATGACTATCAAACACTATTCACTGTAATGATTCTTACAAGCCGCGATCGCAATTTCGACCTCCGTAACTTGGTAAACTAAACGATGTTCGTTATCAATGCGCCTAGACCAAAAACCACTTAACTCGTATTTGAGAGGTTCAGGTTTGCCCAATCCTTCAAAGGGCGATCGATCTATATCTTTAATCAGTTCTACAATTTTGCGATAAATCTTTTTGTCTAATTTTGCCCATTCATTAAAATCTGCAAAAGCAGAAGATTCAAAAATAATTCTTCTGCTCATTATAAATCCTGTAGATCGACTTCAACTAAATTTTGTCTGTCTTTAAGATTTTCAATAGCTTTCAACAGTTTGGTTTTATTGATTTCCGATTTCAAAAGATATTCGGTTTCATCGCATTCTGAGACAATTATTTCAATCTCTTTATTTCCAAAAGTCGCTTTGATTTGTTCTAAAAAATTAAGATCTAGTTCGCTGGCTTTTAAACGATAAACTGTTGACATCGTTTTTACCTATTTTTGATTGCGATAAAAATTAATATTGCCTTTAAATACAGTAGTTTGAAGTTGACAGCAAGAGCGGGCAATTTTGCCCGCCCTCAAGTTGTTTTACCGTTTGACCAACTTCTTAGAAACCTTCCGCAAACGAATTGATTTTGGTGTTACTTCCACCAATTCATCCTGACCGATGTACTCCAAAGCGCGTTCCAAACTCATATCGACTGGTGCTTGCAATTGTGCCAATTCTTCACCGCCAGATGCGCGGTGGTTTGTCAACTGCTTCGACTTGCAAATATTCAGCTCCATGTCATCATCTCGGTTGTTTTCTCCGATAATCATCCCTCTGTAAACCTTGGTTCCAGGGGTAATGAAAAATACGCCGCGGTCTTCAGCATTTTTCAGTGAATAAGTAGTTGCAGTTCCTTCTTCAAAGGAAATCAATACTCCGTTGCGACGGGCGACAATTTCTCCGCCGAGGGGGCGATAGTCGAGGAAGCTGTGGTTCATAATTCCAGCGCCGCGAGTCAAGCGCATAAACTCGCCTCGGAATCCAATCAAACCACGGGCGGGGACTGAAAATTCGATTTGGGTGCGACCGGTGCTGCTGACGTGCATATCTTGCATTTCTGCTTTCCGCTGACCGAGGCGTTCGATGCAGCCGCCGACTGCTTCTTCGGGTACGTCTAACACCAAGCATTCAAAGGGTTCGCAGGGACGACCGCCGACTTCGCGGAAGATTACTTGCGGTTGAGA
>JAYTZD010000054.1:0-2168 GCA_043742065.1 Oscillatoriales bacterium | reverse complement strand
TCGGCTATCTCAGAGAACCGAGTTTTGGCTATTTACTGGGTTTTGTGCCGGGTGCTTGGGTGTGCGGCTGGCTGGCGTTCAAGGTGGCTTCACGGCTGGAATCCTTGGCTTTTAGTTGTTTGTGCGGTTTATTCACGATTCATGCGATCGGCTTAATTTATCTGATTTTCACTCACTTTCTCCCGCCGGCAAGAACCACATCTTTATTCGATGAGATTCTCAAGTATTCAGTTTATCCAATGCCTGGACAATTCGCGGTAGTTTGTGCGATCGCACTGCTATCATTTGTTTTACGTCGATTGATGTTTTATTAATTAGTCATTAGTCATTAGTCATTAGTCATTAGTCATTAATCATTAGACCTCTCCAATAACTATTGTGGAACAGGCATCTTGCCTGTTCTTGACTGGCTTTTTTGGAGATGTCTATTGGTTATTGTGCAAAATTGGGTTATACTGTCTTTGTGCAACGGGAAAGTCATCTCGTTGCGGGTGGTAAAGATCAGCTAAACTGCTGAAACGCGAGATTTGAGTAGATTATCCCATGCCCGATGCCCTATCTTCTATCCCCTAATTCATGCGTTTAAAAAAAAATCCCTGGTTCTGGGTTGCTGCTATTATCAGTTTAGTTTTGGACCACCTAACTAAGTTTTGGGTGGTACAAAATTTTCAATTGACAGTCCCTCCACAAACACAGCCACTCTTACCTGGGGTGTTTCACTTCACTTATGTTGTTAATACCGGTGCGGCTTTTAGTCTCTTCAGCAATGGCGGGGCGATTTGGTTGCGCTGGCTGTCTTTGGGCGTTAGTATAGGATTGATGATACTCGCTTGGTTCGGGCCCCGAATTAATCGCTGGGAACAAGCTGGCTATGGCTTGATTTTGGGCGGCGCGCTGGGTAATGGGATCGATCGATTTGTGTCGGGTCATGTTGTAGATTTTCTGGATTTTCGGATAATTAGCTTCCCAATTTTTAATCTGGCCGATGTATTTATTAATGCTGGAATTATCTGTTTGCTAATTGCCACTTTCCACAGTCCACCGCCACAAAAAAAACAGGACAATCGCGATTCTATTTCCGATGAACTTTGAAGAATTTAATTCCATAATCTAAAGTCTAAAATCGAAAGAGGATGCAGAGAAAGCAGAGTCTCCAGGAGAGAGGAATAATTCCGAGGCATAAATTCCATAATCTAAAATCTAAAATCTAAAATCTAAAATCGAATGACTCCTAATCCATTTGTTGAAGAGCGGTTGCTGTTTGCCCCAGCAACCCCCGATGTTGATGCTATCCCGACGATTTTTGCTTTCCCCAACGAGTACACTGTTGGCATCACCAGCCTAGGCTATCAGATAGTGTGGGCAACTTTGGCTGTGCGATCGGATATTGAAGTAGGTCGTTTATTTACTGATGTCCACGAACAACTTCCCAGACATCCAGAATTACTGGGATTTTCTTTTTCTTGGGAACTCGACTATGTAAACATTCTCAATTTATTAGAATCTCTAGAAGTGCCAATTTGGGCATCTCAACGCACAGATAGTCATCCAATTGTATTCGGTGGTGGCCCGGTTTTCACGGCAAATCCTGAACCTTATGCCGATTTCTTTGATGTGATTTTGCTCGGAGATGGCGAGAATCTAATTGACAATTTTATAAATACTTTTAAAGAAGTCCGTACAGCGGATAGACAAACTAAATTGCGGCATTTAGCCCAAGTTCCGGGGGTTTATGTTCCCAGTTTATATGAAGTAACTTATCTGGATGCAACTGAGGGGATTAAATCAATTCAACCCATTGATCCAGTAATTCCCAGTGTAGTTGAAAAACAGACTTATCGCGGCAATACTTTATCTGCTTCTACTGTGGTGACGGAAAAGGCTGCTTGGGAAAATATTTACATGGTGGAAGTGGTGCGGAGTTGCCCGGAAATGTGCCGTTTCTGTTTAGCAAGTTATCTAACTTTGCCCTTTAGAACTGCAAGTTTGGAGGATTCGCTAATTCCGGCGATCGATCGCGGTTTGACTGTGACAAATCGTTTAGGTTTGTTGGGTGCTTCTGTCACTCAGCACCCGGAATTTGAAGTTTTATTGGATCATTTGAATCATCCGAAATACGATGGTGTGCGGCTGAGTCTTTCTTCGGTGCGTACAAATACAGTCACGGT
>JAYTZD010000053.1:0-19140 GCA_043742065.1 Oscillatoriales bacterium | reverse complement strand
GATCGTACCACCCGCTACGACGCTTTTGTCGGACTCAAAAAATCCGACCGATCGACTCCTTCTCCAAATCCCTTACCGAGCCCTGCTTCACCGAGCCCTGCTTCACCCAGTGCCTCGCCCAAAGTCCAAACTTCACCCTAACTCTTAAATCGATCGACCTTGACTGCAAGTCCGCAGCCGCGACACTAACTAAATAGGTTTGCAGCGATGAATGCAAGCCCTCAACTTTTAATGCGGACTTGCATTTCGGATGCTGCAAAAGACATCTGGCAAAAAGATATTCAAAAACACGCAACCAGGGCCTGTGAGTTAACTGTTAACTGTTAACTGTTAACTCAAATTTCAAAAGAATTGAATTAGCTAGAAAGCCGATGCTTCAGCCAGGCTTTACCTGTTCTTGCTGCACCTGCCAATTGCCTGATCCCAGGTATACGGTCAAACCACGGATTAGGATAAATGTCACTACGGGAACTCTTTTGCCACCCCAGATTTGGAGAAGCAATCAAGGTGACAACATCGGGATTTTGAGTTCGGAAAGTAGAATAAGCACCGTCAAGGTGCATTGGGCCACCGTCAGGATGTCCCGGAGGTCGCTGTTGCAGTTCTTCTAGAAAGTGCAAGAGACGATCAAAAATCCTGCCATTTACAGCATAAAAATGAGTGGTCATCACCCCCTCAGAAAAGGGAACAAGGGCGACAGGAGACTTTTCTCCAACCTCTTCGACGTGTCCGAAATAGGCGAAATCCCAATCTTGCTGACACAGTTGTTCGACGATAACAGCTTCGTCTGTTCTAAACTTTGCTGAAATTTCTAGGTCGTCTTCTACAATCAGGATATTACTCAACCCCTGTTGTTTTGCCTGCTTCAGAATAGCGAGATGACTAGAAAAGCATCCCCTCGCCCCAATGCTGGGGAAACCTCCAGCTTCGTCGGGGCGGATTGCGGGAAATATCTCAACCTTATGGGGTGTGAGAGGCATTCCTGCTGACTCTAATTCTTTGACTATGAGTTGGTATCGGTCTTGTCTCTCAGGGAGATTTACTACATAAACTCCGTGGAAATAGTCTGTGATTTTTGTCATAGTTGATCTAGAATCAAGAAGTTGAGTAATGTTTGACTTGAGCGATACAAATTTTATTTTAGGTCTGTGTTTGCCTTAAATCATTCTATTTTTAGCAAACTGCATCTTCTATTTTACCAAACTTATTCAAATCTCCTCGGCAACATCTAGCACTGAAATTTTAATTGGCATTGGGATTTGACTCAGAAACGAGACATTTTCCCTGTTGATTCGGTTTTACAACTGGGTTAGAGACTAGCTTAAACACAGCATCTTTTTCTTGAATCCATCCCGTTTCCCCCGGTTGCAGTTTAGCGATTTCTACTGCAACAGTTGCTTTAACTGTGGGGGAAGTCGAGGGAGTAGAAACAGCGGGAGATTGATTGGTTTCTGATTTAACAACTCCCGAAAAATCTTTATTTGACTTAGGCTTAGGAGAAGTAGATACGACTATTTCAGGAGTCGAGCAAACTTTCAATTCCAGCCAATTACCTTCCGGTTCAACTTGTTTGTTTGTTACCTGCAAGATGCTACCAGCAGGGACTATTACTTTTACATCCTCACTGATTTTCTTGAGCAAATACAAGCGATATTCCTCTGTTTCCGATTCCCCAAGGGCAGAATTTTTAATTTCTACAAAGGAGCCTGTTTCTAAAGATTGAATCGGAGAAGCTAAGGTTTTTTCAGTTTGATCTGGACTTTTTGGAGTATTGACTACACTGCGTTTACCTAAAATCGATTCCCCGGCAGTATCGATCGCTCGACCTACCGGAGGGATGAAAAAATAAGCAAATACTCCTCCCAAACCTAATAAAAATACAATTTTCAGCAACAGCGAAAATGGACTTTTGCTTTGGTCTGGTAGCTGTACAAACTCCGTTTTTAGTTGAGAATTACCATGACCACTATTTGTGCGATCGGTCAAATCCGTTGGCACATCCTCGCTGTCAGCAATTGGTTCGATCGGCAGATCCAATGCTGCAATGGACAATTCTGTAAAAGTATTGCCTTCTTCTCTCAAATGTGCTTGACAGTGAATTAAACCAATGGTGACGTTATCGTGACCATTTCTAGTATTGGCAATCTCGATCAATCGATCGCGCGCCGCAGCAACACCAATGCTACCGTCAAGAATCGGCAAAATCTCCGTTTCCCAGCATTCCTCAACCCGGTCCTTATCGCTCAAACCGTCGGAACACAAGAGCAAAACGCAGTCCTCATCCACCGGAAAACGCTGCACACTAGGGTGCAGAGTGCTGGAAGAAGTAATCCCCAAAGCTTGAATCAGGGCACCGGCAGCCACTTGTTCCAAAGCATCCCGATAAAGCGCGTAGCCCAAACGTACCTCGCGACAAGCCACATCGTCATCCAGAGTCACTTGATAGCAGCCAGTGCGAGTAATCAGATAAGCCCGACTGTCTCCCACATGAGCAACATAGAGCTCGTGAACATGGGCTAAAGCCATCACCAGGGTAGTTCCCATCCGCTGGCGGCCTTGGCGGTGTTCGCTGTCGTTGCGATCGGCAATTTCGTCATTAGCAGCACAAGCCGCCCGTTCCAGCTTGGAAACCAGACTCAGTGGCTCATAAATATCCTTGTGTAGGACAACTTGCTGCAACTTTTTTCGGAGTACAGAAATTGCCAATTCCGAAGCAACTTCGCCGCCGTCTTGTCCACCGATACCATCGCAGACGATCGCGCAAGCTTCCGAACCAGGAACCACCGAGGACACAGTGCCACTGGGTGGGTAACAGGCATCTTCATTGTGAGCCCGTGCTCGACCGACATCAGTGCCCGTGGCAATCTCAACGGTGCGATCGTACCATCGGCCGCACTTAACCAGAGCTTTATCCAACTGACCGATCAGTTGCTCCCCGTTGCGAATCTGACGGGCGACCATTTGCTGACAGAGTTCCCCCAAAAAATTAGCAATCGCTGGGTGAGCGTCATCCAGCCACTGCTGCCACAACTTGCCCAACTCGGACAAATTAGGTGGTTTGCGATCGGGCTGCAACTCCAGAAACCGCACCACAGGCCCTTCCACCCGCAGCAATTCGGGAGTCAACAGCGTCGAAGCCACGCCCTGAGTAATACAAGGCTGCCAAAGTTGGGCAATTTGCCACAGCCAATTAAGCTGGCGCATCGCCGAAGCCCCTTTCCACTTCTCGACCAATTTCGGCATCAACGTTTCGGTGAATTTCTCAATTGGCCCATTTTCCAGCAGCCAGATATCCCCCGAAAGCTTACTCACCTTGGCAGATACCAGCCCGTATACTTGAGGTACGTGTAATTGATGGGCAAACAGTCTCAGATAAGGAGTTATAAAGTTCGGAATGTCTTCGGGCAGTTCCGGCAACTGTTCAGGTTGAGTATCGATCAGAAGCCGATCGCGCTTGACCAAATAGCGATCGGCGATTTTATCGCCCGGTTTACAGGTGTTTATCCCTTCACCTAAAGCCCATAAGTAGTTTTTTGGCACAAAATTTTGCATAAAGGGTTCCGATACTTTTTTGCTAACGTTTGTTAACAAATACATAAGTTGAGATCGGATCTCAACCAAAGGGTATCAACCAATGCCCGTAGAAATCTCTACAAGCACTTATATTATGAGCCGACCGCTTGGTTTTCGCTTACAGCCATTAGCCAATCTGATTACTGGCTTTGATACTGTAGAGGCAACTTATTTATACAGAGTTGCTTATTACTAAGGTTTTTCACCTAAATCTAACTGACCCAACTCATTTTACATGGTACGATGCAGGTGTATAGAAATTACTTGAGCTGCGGGAATAAAAAATATCAATTCTCCGTTGGCTCGATCGGGCGATCAGTGCATCGTGTCTGAGTTTCGCAAGTCAAGTTTAATCTCACCCGCCTCTTCAATCTGTTGAGTTACTACCCATGCCCCCACAGGAATCCAGCGCGTTTCCAGAAAATTTTCCAGACCCGAAACTTCCTGCCAAAGTTGAGATAGACGAAATGCTTACTAGGATTAGGCATTCTCACGGTCACTACTATAAAGTGATGAATCTTGAGGTTTGGGCGCTGGTGGAAACGCTCGATCGCGTATTTCCCGGTGCTTGGGGTCAGTTTATGGCCAACCGCCAAGTTGCCGTCAAACAGTTTTTAGAGCGATCGCGCGATCCCAATTCTTCGGTTGATACTGAGGAGGTAGAGGACTAGGAAGAAGGGCAGAGGGGGAGAGGAAGAATAATAAAACCAGATTCTCCCCATCTCCCTATCTCCCTATCTCCCCATCGCCCTTACAGGTGAATTTTGGCATCAACTTGAGGCAATCCCATGCTGTAGTTGACAGCGCGGCTATTGAGGTTATAGCTGATTTGACCTTTCTGTAAGAACGATCGCACCAAATGCTCCAATTCCGAACCAATGCGGCGGAGGTTGTACTCCGTCAAGTCTTCGCCCTCGTAGGAGTCTACGAGTTGGTCAAATTTGGCATACACCTGTTTGACTGACTCATCATCCCAGTTCAGTTCATTATCTGGGTCAATGTCGATCGTCAAAAGATCGTTGCTGGGTACAAGTTCAGTGCCTTCGAGGATGGCAGTATATATGCGAATATGGCGGGTTGTGGATTTGAGCTGCATAAGTTCTTGATCTGTAAAGATTTTTTGCTGAACTTATTGTAATGGCTCAAAGACCGTTGCAGGAGAGTAGGCCGTCTGTGGTGCGATCGATCGCGATATCCCAATACCCCCACGACTTCAAGGCCCAGAATTGGAATCGGTAGTTTTGATATCAAATCGGGTAGCATCGGAATTATTAGCCGAAATCAGGACACGGCAGTGCCGTTTCCCTACAGTATTATTTTTGGTAGGGACACGGCACTGCCGTCTCCTCTATATCATTCCCGTGCAGCCAGAATTGATCTTACGCACGGAGGCCAGAAACCGGGTTTTTTCGCGAAAATATTTGGTTTCAGCCCGCAGATTCCGCAAAAAACCCGGTTTCTAAGAGTCGCAGTGCATAAATCCAGAAATATAAAGACTCAAGTTTTTACTACAAACATTAATTCATTCGTGAATTGTGCCATCTGGCATAATTGCACCTGCGAGTTTTGCCGTTTCCAGATTTACCACCCCACTTAAATTTGCTCCCTTTAGGTTGGCTTTTTCTAAGTTTGTACCCTGCAAATTAGCCCCGCGCAAATCTGCCGAAGTTAAGTCTGCTCCACTAAAATTTCCATAACTAAGATTAGCTCCACAGAGATTTCCTTCAGTTAACATTGCTCCGCTTAAATTGCATTGAAGAGTTCCACCAACCAGATTAACCTTTGTCAGATTAGCACCACTAAAATTTGCCCCACCTGTTTCTGCACTTTTCAGATTCGCTCCACTCAAGTCTGCCGCAGTTAGGTTAGCAGATCCTAAATTTGCCTGCATCAGATTTGCTCCTATGAGGTTTGCCGCCGTTAAGTTGGCACTACTCAAATTTGCTCCGCTTAAGTTGGCTTTATTCAAATTAGCTTGTAGGAGTTTTGCACTAGACAAATTTGCCTTAGTTAGATTTGCACCACTCAAGTTAGCTTCAGTTAAGTTGACTCCGCTCAAACCAATACCAGCTAGGTTTGCTTCTTGGAATGAAGCATTAGGAGCGATTAACCAAGCACCTGCTTTAACAAGGTCAAAGCCTCTGGGGAAGATAGTCTCTGCGTTGTAAAGCGCTTTTTGAAGCTTTGCTCCCTCAAGGTTTGCCCCTTGAAGGTTTGCATTTAATAGGTTAGTATTACTTAGATTTGCATTACTCAAATCAGCATTCATCAATTGTGAGTTCCTCAAATTCAACCCAGTTAAGTTTGCTTTACTAAGGTTTGCCCTACTGAAGTTTGTTGACGACACATGAACACTACTGAGATTTACCCCACTCAGATTAGCTTCACTTAGGTTTGAGCCTTGCAGATTTACTTCACTGAGATTTGCATTTATGAATTTTGCTTTCCCTAAGTTTGCTGAGCTTAGATTGGCGGCGTGCAGGTTTGCATGACATAAATTTGCTTCACTCAGGTTAGAAAAGGATAAGTTGGTTTCAGAAAGTTCTGCACGGCTGAGATTAGCGCTACTCAAGTTGACATTACTCAGGGTTCTTCTGGTCAGATTTACTCCAGCTAAATTAACTCCCGTAAAATTTCGTTCTTTCTGATACCGTTCCAAAAATTCCTCAGCAGTGATAGCTGGTTCCAGATTTTCTAGTGCAGAATCATCGATTTTTGCCTCTTCCTCAGATTGCACAATAATATCAGCATTCACAGGAATAGCCATCGGCTGTTCTACCACTTCCGTAGATACAGATTCTTCTTGCAATTGCTTGTCCACCCGATCGCTAAAAAGCCTCAAAACCTCAGCATCATCAACCTTCCCACCAGCATTTGAGCCATTCTCAACAGAATACTTATCCACAAAACTTTGCAACCCAGCATTATATCCCTGTCCCACCGCCTGAAACCTCCAGTCGCCATTCTTCCGATACAACCGTCCAAATTCTAAAGCCGTTTCTTGCGAAAATATCTGATTTAAATTATACCGAACCAACTCATTTCTAGTCTCTGAATTGTAAAGCCGGATAAAAGCATTTGTAACCTGACTAAAACTTTGATTCTTTTCCTGTCCTTCATGCAAAGTAACCACAAACACGATTTCCTGAATCGCCGAATTGATTTTACTCAAATCCACATGAACCGTCTCATCATCTCCCTCAATTTGTCCATTCCTGCTGTCTCCAGAATGCCTCACCGCACCGTCCGGCGATGTCAGATTGTTGTAAAATACAAAATACTTTTCATCGGGAATTCGACCGTCCGCCGCTAACATAAAAACAGATGCGTCAATGTCGCAGTTTTGTGCTGTCTGGCTGACTTGCCACCCCAGGGCGATCGCAATTTTACTGAAATCAGGAACTTCCTGAGAAAGATTAAATCTCTCACCCTTAGTTAATTCGATGCTCATTCCCTTACCTCAGAAATGCTATTAATTATCTCATCTATGTTAACCCGATCGCAAATTGGATTTTATCTCGAAGACATCGAAACCCCAATTGGCAGAACCGTCAATTTAACTCTTACCGGACTCATTCTTTTATCTTCCGCCAGCTTCATCGCCGAAACTTACCCGATTTCAGAAGCAGTTAGAATTAATTTGCAAACTCTCGATACAGCGCTTTTAATTATTTTTGCAGTTGAATATTTATTGCGGCTGTGGTGTGCCCAAAATCGAGTTAAATTTATTTTTAGTTTTTTTTCAATTATTGATTTGCTGGCAATATTACCATTTTTACTAGGATTTGTCAACGTTAGTTTTATCCGAATTTTTCGCTGGTTTAGAATTCTCCGACTCATCCGCTTTCTGGAATTAAAAATTTCTATTTTCCGCATCAGCAGCGAAGATGGGGTGATTTTTTCTCGGATTTTATTTACTTTGCTGGCAATAATCTTTGTTTATTCTGGTTTAATTTATCAAGTCGAACATCCGGCAAATCCCGAAGGTTTTGGCACTTTTTTGGATGCGGTTTATTTCTCGGTTGTCACGATGACCACGGTGGGATTTGGCGATGTTACTCCGATTTCCGAAGCGGGTCGTTTTCTGACTATTTTGATGATTTTGACAGGAATTGCTCTGATTCCTTGGCAATTGGGGGATTTGATTAAACAATTAGTTAAAAGTGCTAATCAACTAGAAACTGTTTGTACAGGTTGCGGTTGGTCTGTGCACGATACTAATGCTAAATTCTGTAAAATGTGCGGCACTCAATTAGATAATAGTTGACAGTTGACAGTTGACTGTTGACTGTTGACTGTTGACTGCTACAGCAGTTCTCAGGTAAGGAAACGGCACTGCCGTATCCTATACTTCATAAATCTGGAATCCGTTAAATCCGTTACAAAATCCGTTGCCGAACTTCCTTATGCCAAAGGCAACCAAACTTCAAATTCAGTGCCAATTCCCAACTCCGATCGCATTCTGAAAGCCCCACCATGTTTTCCCGTCACAATTTGATAACTAACCGCCAAACTGGTTTCTTTCAGCGCCCGTTTTTCAGCAGAAAATGAATCCAAGATTTTTTGCTGCTTCGTCGCAGACATTCCCGGCCCATTATCAGAAATCCGAATCGAAACCCAGCGAACATGAGGTCTATCGGGGTCTATTGCAGGTTCCGGACAGCAAACTTCAGTGACGATTTCAATTTGAGGTTTGCGTTGGACATTTTTCCATCCCTTACCTTTGAACTCTTTTGCCAATTCTTGACTAACTGCTTGGTTAATTAAAGCATTTATCGCATTAGTCAAGATATTCATAAATACCTGATTTAGTTCTCCTGCATAGCACGGCACCGGCGGTAGGTAGCCATAGTTTTTTACCACTTGAATTTCGCTAGTCAAGCGGCTTTTTAGTAACAAAAAAATGCTGTCAATATTCGAGTGCAAATCGGCAGGTTTCGGATAAACATCATCTATGTGGCAGAAGTTTTGCAAACTGGTTGCTAACTTACTCAAACGTTCGGCTCCCGATTTAATACTACCAACAGTTTTCAAGAAATCATCTTGCAAAAAGTCATAGTCTATCTCTTCTTTGAGTTTCGCTATTTCTGGTGGGGGTATGGTAATGTGCGCGTCGTAAACTGATAGCAATTCCATCAAGTTTTTGCTGTAGTCGCTGACGTAAGTTAAATTGCCCCAAATAAAGCCTACCGGATCTAAAATTTCGTGAGCTACTCCGTTGACTAAACGCCCCAAACTAGCCATTTTTTCACTTTGAATCATTTGCGCTTGGGCTCTTTCGTAGCGGGCTTGGGTTTCTATGCCGCGAATTTGCCAGTAGGCGATGTTTAGTGTGTGTGAGTCTAGCAGCCGATAGGAATGGGAATCGATTTGAACGACGATTGGTTCTGACTGCAATTCGGGCGATCGACGCAGAGCTTGCGGGGCTGCGGTTAAAATGCTTGTACTCCCTTTCAGCACTGACATCTCGACGCGAGCATAACTGTAGAGAGTTTTTAGCGGCATACGCAAAAATAACTCGGCACCTTGGGGTTTGAGCAGGTACTCCAGCAGCAGCCTGCGAGATATCATCCCAACAAACTCTGCTGCTTCTACCAAGACTACTCCCGGTAACAGGGGGTGCTTTTCAAACATTTCCGCAACAGGCGTGCCCAAGCAGCTAGATTTAACCTGAAACTGATAAAGAGGCAAGTCCTCGAGAGTAGACTCTAGCGAAAGGTCCTGATGGCTGCCCTCGGAGAGCACAGGGCCAAGTAGTTTGGATCTGAATGTATTTGGCACGATCGCTTTATCTAAACTATCGGTAGTAGGATCTCGAATTCGGTATTGGAGGCTGGTTGCGATCGCAAATTTAGTTGACCGCCATGTTTTTCTGTGACAATTTGATTGCAGATAGCCAGCCCCATCCCTGTTCCTTTACCTACTGGTTTCGTGGTAAAAAAGGTCTCAAATATTTGCTGCTGAATTTCTGGGGGAATTCCATACCCGTTATCGGTAATCCTAATCGCTGCCCATTTCTTGTCCTCGATTTCGATGATTTTGGTAGTGATTTCTATGGTGGGATGCCAATTGTGCGGGTAATGTGTGCTCGTTTCGCGATCGATTATGCGCTCTGATAAGGCATCTAGAGCATTGACTAACAAATTCAAAAATACCTGACTTAACTGACCAGAATAGCATTTAACTAGCGGCAGTTCGCCATAATCTTTTACCAATTCTATACCATTTTTTAGTCGATTTTTAAGAATTAATAGCGTATTTTCGAGGCATTCGTGGATGTCTGTATTTAATGGCTTGCTTTCATCCATGTGAGAGAAGTTGTGCAGACCATTAACAATTTTTAGCAATTGTTCTGCTCCAAATTTCATCCCTTCTAAAGTAGCAGGTAAATCTTCTCGTAAAAAATCAAATTCTATTCTTTCTTTTATAGCAGCAATTATGCCAGATGTTTCGGGCAGTTCTTCTTCGTAAGCAGACATTAGTTCAAGTAAATCTTCAAAATAAGATAGCAGAAAATTTAAATTTCCCCAAATACAATTGAGGGGATTCCTGATTTCGTGAGCTACCCCTGCGATAATATTACCCAAACTCGCCATTTTTTCTGTTTGAATCAACTTGGCTTCAGTTTGCTTTTGGAGCAACTTATTGGTTAATTGGTGAATTTTGGACTGAGCTACCATTAACTGTTGTATATCTAATAGCCAGTAAGTTTCAGGAGCGACTTCGACTACTATTGGATCGTAAACTAATTCAGCCGATCGGTAAAGCGATTCTTCCGCTGCTTCTACTATTAATTTACTGCCTGAAAGGATGAGCATTTCTTTCCTTGAAAACCGATATAAAACCTCTATTGGTCGTTTGAAAAACATTTCTAGCCCATAGCGGCGGTTAACTCTTTCAAAAAATAGCCTCCGGGAAATTATGCCGACAAAATTGCCATTCTCCGTCAAAATGACGCCTGGAAGTAAGGGTTTTTTTTCAAAGGCGTGAGCCACTTCTTTTGCCTGTTGAGTTAACTCAATTTGGCAGTTGTAGAGGGGCAGATCTAGGAGAGTAGATTCTAAAGAGAGGTTCCAAGTACAAATCTCAGGTATATACAGCACTGATAACTCCGAGCTAAACTCATGCAAAGCAAACATAGATGAAACCTCTGTTAAATATTGTATTGATAGATAACTAAAGTTGCTGGCAATTCATCATAAGTAATAGTTAGTTGGCAATGAGTAATTGGTAAACAATCTAGTAGTTTTAAGTTTTTTGTTACCCATTCTCCATTCCCCATTCTCCATTCCCATCAAGTAAACTACAACAGCACCTGATCGGAAAGCCCGATCGGGTCAGCATTGTCTGCTAAAAATATTGTTTCTAAAAATGATCGTAGGATTTTCCTTATATCCTAATGATCAGATGATTTAATTGAGAAGCATAAGAGTGTGAAAAAAACCACGGGGACTAAAGTCCCTTGATTCGCTTTTCATCGAAGTCCTCTAGGATTAGGTTTTTAATCTCCCACGTTCGTTCTATAAACTTTTTACCATACAATACCCTTTTATGGGGTGTTTTTCAAGAAATTCACAAATTTATCAAGTGCTTGTTGTCATTTTTTATACATTTTTGATGGTGGTAGCAGAGCATTTCGATTTTGAATTTTGGATGTTCCCACAAATAAATCCTGGGGCTTGGCTGGTGACCAAATTACTTTTGTTACGGTTCTACCTCTGGCCAGAGACGTTCTAATTGATACCGCCAAGTTGCCAGAGTTTGTTCACGGGATTCTCGTCCGAGTTCCATTTCGCCCATCATTCCTTCTGCATAAAAACGGTCTAAAGTCTGAAGGGTGGTTTCGACGGACTGTCCCTGGATTTTGGCAGCTTTGATGATTTGACGGATACGTGTTTCGATCAACTCATCAAAAAAGTCCGAAAAACCGCGCTGTTGCAAAGCAAGCAGTCTAGCAACGGCTGCGGAGAAATCAAGGGTGGAGAGTGTCGCAAAATTATGTTGAAATACTCCCCACAAGACGTTTTGATGTATGGCATAACGAGTTTCGAGGGTGGTATCAAAGTTAGCTTCTAGCAGTTTATCGAAAAATTCTTGGGCGGATACGGCATCGGCAATGGGGATCAAAATCCGCAGCCAACTGCTGTCTTCTGAAAGGAGAACTAAGAGACGAAATTTAGAAGTTTCTACTTGCCAAGAAGTGGCAGTAGGCATCTCAACAGTTTCACCAAATAAGTCTTTTAGGCTATTCGTAATTTCTTCGGGAGTCATCTGATTTTAGATTTTAGATTTTAGATTTTAGATTCTTCACCAGTCTTTAGTCAGCAGCACAGGCTTAAATCTCAAATTGATTTAGGGTAGCCAGCGGGGGTGATACCCGGCAAAAGGCAGTTCTTCTGGCTGCATTTTTGGTTGGGAACCGTCTGCGGGTGTTTCTTCTAAGGGTAGCAGCCAAAGACGACTGCTGGCGATCGACTGTCCGCTATCATTGCGGGGACTGGATGCTGTTGAGGGTGTTGCTGCTGTGACTGATTGATCGAAAATTAATGCCAGTCCGTCGGGAGATAAACTGATTTGGGTATCTAATTGGTTGGGCAAAATCAGTAGGGGTTTGATGGTTCCTACTAGACGATTGCCCTCTTTTTTGAGGTCGATGGTGGCGATAAAAGGTTGTTCTTTGTAATTTTCTGTTTTGAGACGTTCGGCTAAGAGGCAATAGAGACGCCGGAATTGGTTGTCTTTATCTTTGCGGGGATCGAAATAGACGGCGATAATGCTGCCGGGAATTCGCAATATTTCTTGTTCTACGCCTTGGTTATCTAAGATGAAAAGCGATCGCGTGAAGTCGCCATTATATTTAACGTAGGCGGCGGCGGAGTTGTCGCGGGCCATCCCTAATACTTGTTCGTATTTTGGCAAAAATTCTACTGGATCTGCTTCGGGTTTTAGGGGGACGATCGCTAATCCTTGTTTTTGAGATACTACCATCGATTTGTTGTCGGGCCGAATCATAAAATCCCCGCCTTGTTGATTTTCTAGGCGTCGCGGGGGCATTTTTTCCTCAATAATCCAAGGGCTAAAATCTCCAGGATTCCGGCGGTTGACACGCTGAATCACGATGATTTTGCCGTCGGCTGAGAGGTCGAATTTGAGGTTTTGATAATCTTTTGAGTCTAATAGTTTGTCGATTCTACCTGCTGGTTGCGGTGGTTGCGGTGGCTGGGATTCTACTCCCGGAGATTGGGGATTGATCCCGGTGGTGACTGTGAATAGTTCTTGGGCTAGGGTGCTGCCTGCTTGGACTTGCGATCGGTCTGTTGCTGAGAATAAGATGCGATCGCTATTAGGATAGGGTTTAAAATCAGTGACAACTAAATCTTTGGGAGTTAAAGGTATCGGTTTCGGGTCACTGCTGGATAGATTAACTAACATTAATCTGCTTGCTGTTTCGCCTTTGATACCGATATAAGCAAAAGCCCGATCGCGACTGCGAAAGGAACCGCTAAACGGTTGCATCGGCGTTCCTTTATTTTGGTTACTTTCTCCTCCATATCTGTCAGTTGCCCCTGTGAGTTTTAAGGTGTAGGTAACGCCGTAGGGTGCTGGGTTTTTGAGGGTGTAAGCCATGCGCCGTCCAGCCCAACTAAATTTGCCGGGGAGAGTGGGTTCTATTTTTAAGTTTTCTTCCACGCTGGATTGATTCATCGGGCGAAAGAATGTGAGGATAAATCCTGTATCTTGAGCACCGATTTGTTGGTTTTGCCAAGTAAATTCTCGAACTCGCGGTGCTGTGCGATCGCCCGCAAGCAGCAACAGTCCGATGAATACGCTCAGCACTAGCATCAGGGTTATTGCCATCCGGTCGATCGGCTGTTTGAATTGCCCTAGATTCAAGGATGAAAGATTAATTTTTTGATTAAAAATACTCACAAATCTATCTCCTAATGCTTACCACAAGTCAAATTTTAAATATGTAATTTATCTTTATTCGCAGAACTATCAACTTTAGTATATTCAGCAAGTTTCACATTTTCCAATGACATATATATTAGCTCCTTTTTGTTTACTGAAATAATTGATCTATCGGTAAACTACCACCAAAATGATATCTACATACAAGTATAGTTGCTAGCACCGATAAAAACAATGCTGTCAATTTCATGTCCTCCCAAAAACAGAATAATCCTTCTTTCCAAAGACCGTAGCTAATCACTAAATAAGTAGGAATATCGCCGACAGCTACAGCAATCACAGCACCTAAATTGCCCATGAAATGATATCCGATTGGTATGCCAATACTGATACTCAAAAAAGTAGCAAAATTGCCCATAGCTCCATACTGAGATTTTCCGATAGCTAACAGACAAGAACTCATCAGATTGTGGAGGGTAGTGTGCCAAATTCCTAAAGCTAAAATTGGTAGCATCCAAGATGCTGACACATATTCTTTTCTGTATAATATTAAAATTAGCTGATCTCCAAAACTGACAAAAATCGCTAAACCTATTGCTAAGGGTATCAAAATCAGATTCCGATTTTTTATAATTTTGGCGCGCAATTCCTCGCGAGGTAATTCTGCTAGCATGGAAATCGAGGGAAAAATGACTTTGCCACCAATAGCGATGATGACTTGGCGCGGCATATCACTAAGAGTAAAAGCGATGCCATAAATACCCAACATTGTCAGATCAAATATTTTTGCGAGAACTAGGCGATCGGCTTGAGAACACAGAAAAAATAAAACTGTAGACAAAAATATCCATTTGCCATAAGAAAATATTTCTTTAACTGCTGATTTATCCCAAGCGAAGCGGTTTGATTTGCCAGGAATCAAAAAATGACTCCAGATTAACTCTATCAAAGAGCTACTAAAACCGCCTGCTAAGATAGCCCAGATGCTGGGATTCAAAAAAGCCCAGACAATCATCACTGTAGTACCAACTATCTGGGTGCCAAACTCAAAAGTTACTACTTGCTTGACTGACATTTTGCGGTTGAGGCTAAATATGGCAGTGGAGTTGAACCCTCCAATCAGGGTGTTCATACTGATCGCTGGAATCAACCACAATAGACGGGGTTCTTTATAGAAAGTAGCGACAGGCCAAGTGACTAACATTAAACACAACCAAATAAATAAGCTGCGAATAATTTGCATTGTCCAAGCGGTGTTGACAAATTCTGGATCTTCTCCACGCTTGTTCTGGATGATACTTGGGCCCAGACCTATATCTGAGAATAGGTGGACACCTACGATGAAAACATAGGCGAGACCCATCAGACCAAATAGTTCTGGTAAAAGTAGGCGTGTCAGGATTAGGTTACTGCCAAATCGGAGTATTTGACTCCCTCCATAGCTGACAATGGTCCAGGCTGCACCTTTAATAGCTAGTTTTTTTTCGGATGACATAAACTTAGGACTTCTTTGATAATTACGAGTTTAGTTGGTGGATATGCTATTGGCAACTTGTACAGAATTCTGCTACTAATTTTGTGGCTAACTGTACACTATCTCAATAATCATAGGGGTTTTTTGGTTCGGGAATTGATTTGAGGGAAGAAGCCTGTATTGTTAGTTTACGTTTGCCTTGCAGTTCTTGGGCGATCGCCTCTCCTTCTATTTCTAACCAACTATCGGGAGGAAATGTGACTCGGCTTTGCCCGATCGGCAATTTGACAGGCAAACCAACTGGATAGGCATCTGCGGCACAGCAGGTAATGATAAAACGCCCGATCCACAGATATTGTTCTGCTATGTTCGGCGGGTGAATTACAAATCCTTGAACCTTGACTTTTTGACCTACATATGTATCTGGCTCTGGATTGAAATTTAATAGGCGCACCCACTCAACGAGCGATCGCATTTCCGGTTTTGTCATATTCCGAAATTCTTGGGGTTGTAGCCTGGTGATTGGTAAGGATTCAGTCAGGCCTCGTTCTAATGCTGTCTGGCTGGTAAATGTCCGTGGTGTTGTGAGTAAACCGATTAATGCAACGCTCAACATTAAGATACTACCGAAACTGGGAGGGAATAAAGTAATGTGTTCAACTGCGGTGGTTCTGGGAGAGTTAATTGTCGCTGATGTTTGGAATTGCTGTTTGGCGCGATCGAGCTTGATGAGTTCCCAAGTTTTCAACCCGCCAATGAATACTAAACCGATTCCTCCGGCGACAGTCAAGCCAAAGTAATTGGGGTGAATCAGAATGCTTAATTTGCCGGTAATCCAATATTTGAGGAGCAGTATTCCCCAGCCTAAGATAGCTAGGGCATCTAGCCAAGGGGCGAGTTTTTTAAGAGTCACCATGTTGGATTTTAGATTTTAGATTTTGGATTTTAGATTGAGGAATTGAAGATTGAATGATTTATAAATTTAGTAATTGGGAATTGGGAATTTGTTATTTGTTGACAATCTCCTAGCCTAGATATAAATTTACAGCTAGGGTCATTAAAAAGGTTAACTGAGCAGCCAGTACCATTAAGTAAACTATGGCTCGACCCCGAAATATAGATAACATTAAACCGATGCCTTTGAGGTCAAACATCGGGCCAAAAACTAGAAATGCTAATAGCGAACCGCTGGTAAATGTGGCCGCAAAAGATAGAGCAAAAAAGGCATCTACCGTAGAGCAAATCGACACGAGTGCGGCTAATAGCAGCATGGCAAGAATTGAAGAAACGGGGCCTTGGCCGAGGTTCAGAATTAGTTCGCGGGGGGTGCCAACTTGAATGATTGCCGCGATCGCACTACCAATGACTAACACACCTCCCAATTCCCGTAACTCCTGTACTACGCTATCTAAAAGCAGGTGCAGACGCTCTTTAGAAACGCGATAGAACATGGAGGAAGGTTTCGAGGATTTCTCTGTTTTGGCTGTTTGTAAGGTCTTCCAGTCGTTTTGTAGTAGAGATTCGATCGGCACAGCGCCCCCCGGCATACCTAGCATAAATGTCCCAGACTGCAAAAGTGACGGAGTTTCAGCTTTTAGTAGTAGCTCTTTTGGGGAGAGTTCCGGTTTCGGTAGGGGAATAGCGCGGGCTACAGAGGGTTGTAGCAGAGGTCGCAAGTCTTTTTGGGTGCTGAATACCCAGCCGATGATTGTTGCTATCACTAGAGAAAATACGACTCGTAAAACTACGATTTCTGGCTGATCCCGAAATGCAATCCAAGTCGCCCAAATCACTACAGGATTAATGGTGGGGGCCGCCAGTAAAAAGCCGATCGCGACTGGTGCCGGAACTCCCTGCATCAGCAACCTGCGGGCCACAGGTACGTTACCACACTCGCACACGGGAAACAAAAAACCGACCAAACTACCAGCCAAAGCCCCCAGTAGTGGGTTTCGGGGGATGCGGGCGATCAGTTTGCGCTCGTCTACAAACCCCAGTAGCAAGCCGGAAAATAAAACTCCCAGCAGTAGGAAAGGTATAGCCTCTACCAACAAACTGAGAAACAGGGTGAAAGCATTGTTTAACTGATTTGTCAGGGCGGGTTGCATCCATCACCTACTCGTAAATTGCTGTCTTGGATAGACCTTCTGTGAATCATAGCTCATCACAGCGCTAAGTTAAGATTAAGTTAAAAAATCCGTCGCTGTCCAAGTTTTGCTTGAACTCAGCAATTATGAAAACAATACCAAATCAATGCTAATTTCAATTCGTGTTAACAAGAGGTTAACACTTTAAGTTTAGGTTAACTCGCCACAAATTTATGGAACTAATCGTTAACAGCCCAAAAGTCAATATACAATAAAGTTAGGCTTCATTGCCAAGGTGCATCTATTTTGATTCTATATTGCTGATACTCCGATCGCTAAAATCTCATTTATTGAGATCTTGGACAACTTTCAATTAAATATAACCACAATTTTCCTGCTAATGAATTTATGTTGAATACATCCTGCATAGAAAGACAGGTCTCAGCGATGTCAGAGGCTTCTAAATCCGAGTTCCGTTTGGAATCTACAATCCAAGAATTGTCACTTTATGATTTTCAGGTAGAAGCTACAGATGCGGGAAGTAAAATTGCTCAGATGTTGGAAGCTTATCCGCTACTTCCAGGAGTGATTTTGACCGATATGGGTCAATTTGCCGGGATGATTTCCCGCCGGAGGTTTTTGGAATTTATCAGCCGTCCCTTTGGGCGAGAATTATTTCTAAAACGTCCTGTCAGGGCTTTGTACCGTTTTGCTCAAACAGAAATTTTAATTTTTCCTAGCGATACTTTAATCGTGGATGCAGCTAAAAAGTCCCTGGTGCGATCGAGAGAACTGCTTTACGAGCCCATTGTAGTTCAATTATCAGCTCAAAATTATTGTTTGTTAGACGCACACGAACTGCTAGTAGCCCAATCCAATATTCACGAATTAGCGACAAAATTGTTGCGACAACAAACACAATCCCAACTCATTCAAACCGAAAAACTGGCAAGTTTAGGACAAATGGTAGCTGGAGTAGCCCACGAAATCAGAAATCCTGTCACCTGTGTTACCGGAAATCTCGACTTTTTGTCGAACTACTCCAAAGACTTGATGGAGTTGTTGTCGGCTTACGAAAATATTGTCGGTGAAAATGCAGAAATTGAGGAACTAAAAGAACGTATAGAATTTGATTTTTTGCAAGAAGATTGGGCGGAAATCCTCAAAAGTATGAAAGTTTCTGCGGAGAGGTTGACCGAACTCGTTACTAGCCTCCACACCTTCTCTCACATGGACGAAACCCATCGGAAAGAAGCTAACATTCATGAATGTATTGACAGTACACTGCTGATCATGAAAAATCGTCTCAAGTACAATATCAAAGTAGCTAAAAGCTATGGCGATTTGCCTTTGGTGAAGTGTTACTCTGGTCAGTTGAGCCAAGTATTTATGAATATCATCAGCAATGCGGCTGATGCTTTGGAAGAAATCAAAGGAAAAACGGGTTTTGTGCCTGCTATTACGATTGAGACTGAGGTAATAGATGTGGCTGACGGAGATTGTGTTAGTTCAGAATTGATGCAAAATTATGTGAGAGGTGATTGGGAAAATTCACAACAGCTATCTTTAGTCAATCAAAAGGATAAACTAAGTTCGGAAGTAGCAGAAAAAAGCCAGAATCATGGTTGGATAGCGATCAGAATTGCTGATAATGGGCCTGGTATTCCCCCAGAAATTCAGCGGCGGATTTTTGAGACATTCTTTACGACGAAACCGGCCGGGAAAGGTACTGGTTTGGGATTGGCTATTACTCATCAAATTGTGACGGAGAAGCACAAAGGTAAGTTGAATTTGCATTCTACACCTGGTACTGGTACAGAATTTGAGATTTTGTTGCCAATGATTTGAAGGAAGTTCGGCAACGGATTCTGTAACGGATGTAACGGATGGTAACTGAGGAAGTAATATCAATTCCGGTTGCACCGGAATGATATAAAGGAGACGGCATTGCCGTGTCCCTGCCGTAATTAATTGTAGGGACACGGCACTGCCGTCTCCTAATTTCTAAATGATATCAATTCCGGCTGCGCCGGAATGATATAGAGTCCAAGGCAGTGCCGTGTCCCTACCGCCATCGTAGGGACACGGCACTGC
>JAYTZD010000052.1:0-2173 GCA_043742065.1 Oscillatoriales bacterium | reverse complement strand
TCAAAAAATCGGTTGCAGAGATTGAGCGGGCGATCGAGCTCTCTAACAGCACGTCTCCGCCCAATATTGCTCGATCGAGGGTGAGATGATTCAGCCCCCGGCAAATAGTTTCTACTTCTGGCAGTTCTGGCACAATTAGCGTTTTTCTGTTCCTTGATTTGGGCCGCCTTCGACGGTGCCAGCAACTTCGGCTCCCGGTTTGCTGTCTGCGGAAGTTTTGGGCTGGGCGGTGGCTCCGCTGCCGGTTTTGCGGGTTTTCTCAGCGACGGTGGTTTGCTTGCCACCGGTAGCTGCTGGTGTTGCTGTTTTGGCTTTGGCTTTGGGTGCTTCAACTTCGACTACTTCGCTCATGGCAAAGTTGTTGGTGTTGACACCGGCATAATTTACTTTGTCAAAGCGAACGATAACTGCGTATTTAATGCCGCTTGGATCTACGGTGGCGACGGTGCCCACTTCTTGATACCAATAGGATTCTTTGCGGAGAATCCGAACTTTAGAACCACGTTGAGTCATGAGCTATGTTTCCTTTGCGATGAATAAACGGATCGAGCTATTTTTTTTACTTTAGTCGATCGCGTGGCGCATTTAAAGTCTGTCAGGTAATTTTTGTTTTATATGCTGTTTTTTGTCCTCTTTTGTAAAGAAAGGTAAACTTTTTTGTAGTCGATCTGTGGGGATGGAAAAATAAATAACCTCATATTATCTATCAATTGACAACTGTGCGATCGGGTTGATAAAAAAGTTTACAAATCGGATTTTTTGGGGTGGCGGGTGGTATGCCCAGCCGTAAGAGGAGACGGCACTGCCGTGTCCCTACAATTAATCGGGCGATGGTGATATGAACCCACCGATAAGAGGAGACGGCAGTGCCGTGTCCCTACCGATGATTTTGGGGTAGGGAAACGGCATTGCCGTGTCCTCCATAATTAATCGGGCAATCGATGATTTTTGATGTAGGGAAACGGCACTGCCGTGTCTTTTTCTCATCAAGGGCAATCGATGATTTTTGGGTAGGGAAACGGCACTGCCGTGTCCGAATTGGCCGTGTTATCGATTTGCGGATTAATTAACCTTGTATTTAATTATCTCACCGCGCTAAACTATTGCAAAATATGGGAAGTATTTAAATTATGTCGTTAGTTGATTTAGCTAATACAAAAATTCGGGTTATTGGATGCAGTGCGGTGATGGCTGTCGGGCAGATTATTTCAAGTGCGATCGCCAATCCGGGAACTCAAGCAGCAGCGGGGATGATCGGTGGCCCGATCGCAATTGGAGGCATTTCGATCTTAGCTGCGATCGCCGGTGGTATCGCGGGGAATATCGCGGCGAATGACTTGGGAAATCGGATGACGGAACGATTGGGGAAAAATCCGAATATTCTGGACAATCACGATTTGATTAAGGCGGCGGGTGAGGCGATCGGCTATATTTTGAGAGAGGTTGCGAAGTCGGATCAATTAATTGCGATCGCCGAAACCAAAAATTTGCCTTATCCAGAACAGGCTTTAGACGAATTAGCTCAGGAAACTCCCGAATACTGGCTGGATATTAACACGGATACAGCCGATTTGTCAAGGGGTTTACAGATTTCGGAAGAACAGCTAACCAAGATTTTTTCTGCGGATGTTGAGGAGTTCGATCAAGTTACCGGATTGACACCAGAAGATTGGGCAACTTTCCTGGGGGAATTCGCCCGACGCGAGGGCAAATCCTTCGATGCAGAAATCGTGGAATTTGTCGCGAACAAGCTGTACGCAACATTCCCGAAAGCGTACCGGGAAGTGCTGAAACTGGATGCGGCGAAGGGAGGAGAAAAGTTTGCGGCGATGCTGTTGAATCTTCACCAAATTGCTTTGACGGAATTGAGAGATTTGGGGCTGCAAAATGGGGAGATTCTGCAAAAGTTGGAGGCCGTGGCGACGCAGCAGCAGATTTGTCAAGTGATGGTGAAATTGGAGGCGATCGAAATTGGTATTCGGGATGATTTGGCGCAGATTCAGAATTTACTGGAACGATTTGTTGATACTGGTACGCCTCGATTGCCGCTTCCCTACGAGTGCGAGACGATTATTGCCGATCGGACTCAAGACTTTACCGGCCGCCAATTTGTGTTTGCAGCAATTGCCGAATTTTTGCAGAACAATCGCAAAGGCTATTTTGTTTTAGAAGC
>JAYTZD010000051.1:0-4426 GCA_043742065.1 Oscillatoriales bacterium | reverse complement strand
TTTCTCCCAAACTCGATCGCACCTATTCTCTCCCGTTCAAACTGTTCCCGCTTCTCCAAATCATCTATTTCCTCTAAACTGAGATTTACGCGATCGGCGATCGTAAAAGCTTTCTCAATTTCCGGCACAATTGACATAGATGCTGGGATCACTTCTAAATCCGGTGCTTTGCGTAAAAAATAAAGCCATTTATCCGTAATATTACTCAATTCTTCCAGAGTTTTATTAAATTTGGGTAACTCCACAAACACTAATTTTAACGGACTATGCTGATAATTCAGTAGCAACTCATCTTCCTTCAGCGTAAATTGTGAAATCACTTTACTATGTTCATCAAACATGATAAAGTCTGTCACCGCTACACCGATAGCAGCTCTCAATTCTGGATAAACTTCCCCTAACTTCAGTTGATTTGCATACATTTTCGCTGTGTTGTAAAGAATCCTTTTCCCAAAAGCAGGTACATTCAATGCCTGCATTTCAATCAACACATTTTCCCCATTATTCAAGAGAGCTTTCACATCAAAATAAGTGGTTTTTAATCCCGAAATTCTCCCAGGGGCGTAAGGGTCGATAATTTCTAAGGAAACTATGACTGTATCACCTTGATAGACAATTGCATTCAGGAAACTAATTAAAATATCTTGGCTTTGATCCGAACCAAAGATTTTTTTAAAGGCATAGTCTGTTTTGGGGTTAATAAATTTCATGGTGTTAGTTAAAAACTCCAGATAAGTGTACTATAGTAATGCGATCGCTATTCATAAAATCTATAAAATTTTAATTGCCGTAGGGGCGGGTTTTACCGACAATAATTGTCTAAAATCCACAATCTCATAAACCCGCCCCCACCCAACCATAAATCAAAATGTACCTCTTTAGTCTACGGGCGGGTTTTACCAACCATAATTGCCAAAAACCCAGAATCTCACAAACCCGCCCACATCGACCTGAGATAATTTCCGTAAAAAACCCCAGAATAGGTATAAATCTTTACACATAATTGATATAATTTATTGTAGGTGTAAAATATGGGGATTTAATCATGGTCTGGGATTTAAATATTGAAATCAACGATCCAGAGATATATCTTAAGCAAGTATCGGGTATTACTAAACATACTTTCTCTTCCAAAGATTACAAAATTCAATGGCGGCTTGCTAAGTTAAAAAACTTCGAGTTCGTGAGTGTTGTTTGGGAAGCTGGGAGTACATATACCGCAGGATATACTTTTGTTGGAAAAATAGGTTTCACATTTTTTGACAACGATCATTTATTGAAAGTTGGGTCTAACGAATTCCTCGTGAACGATCGAAATTTGCTGATAACTCCGCCGGGAGCCGAATTAAGCCAGCTTCAGCACTCAGCCACATACAGCGCAATATCAATTTATATAGATGAAGCTCGATTTTTAACTGAAATGAGCAAGTATCTTGACAAATCCATTGAACGTCATAACCTGCTGCAAGTTATCGATCGCACTACTCTTTACGGTCGATCGCTATATCAAATGGTCATAATGCTGTGGAATTTGATTGACACTAACGGACATCCACTGGTAATTGACAATTTAGAAACCGCTATTTTTTCTACCTTAGTCCAAGGTTCATCTTACAACACTTTAGAAACATCGATTATTAAAGTATCCGAAATTTCGATCGCCCGCGTGCGAGAGGCGGCTGAATACATCCGAGCAAATATGAAAAAAGAGCTGACAATTGCACAAGTTGCTTCCGCCATGAAATGTAGCAGTCGTTCTTTGCAAACAGCATTCGCTCGTTATTACGGTGTCTCTCCCAGTCAATTTTTGCGAACTGCTCGACTTGAAGCCGCTCGTATGGAGTTAATTGAGAGCAACAAAACGATTACGGAAGTTGCGTTTGAATATGGCTTTTACAATCCTAGTCGCTTTACAAAATATTTCCAGCAGCATTTTCAGAAAAAGCCTTCGGACATTTTGCGAAACTAATCTTTCGCAATTGGGATAGCGCAACTAGGAAGCAGTAAGTTATAAATTTTGTTATGGAATAAATTAATACCAAAGCAAAAAATAATGAAAACTCTACCTCAAATTAACCGTTCCATAAATAAAAATATCGGAAGTTTGGTTGGTTGCTTTAGCAACCAACCAAACTCCATCGTCATCCTTGACCCCACAATACCCGATAGCCAGCACCTAATCTCCGGCATCAAACCCGACACAGCCACCTACATCCTCAAAAGCCAGCCCGATGCCGTAGAGCAAATCACCACAATCCTAGCTCAGCATACAGGCATCGAAACCCTACACATCATCACCCACGGAGATTCCGGCAGCCTGTACCTAGGCACAACAGAACTCAACAGCAGCAACATCCAAAACTACAGCCACCAATTGCCACAGTGGCAAAACGCCTTCACCGACAACGCCAACATCATCTTATATGGATGCAACATAGCAGCCGGAGACAGAGGACACAAATTCCTGACTCAACTACACCAACTCACAGGCGCAAACATCAGCGCCAACCCCCAACCTACAGGTAATAGCGCACTAGGAGGCACCTGGGACATCCTCCAACTCATCCCCCCATCAACGCAAAAGCCCCAACTAATTCTCACCGAAACCACCCTCAAAACTTACAGCCACATCCTAGCCACCGCCAACCCAGACACCAAAGCAGTTACAGTCAACTCCTTTGGTGTCGGCATCGACGTACTCGCCAACGACATAGCCATCGGGCGCGCCTCAGTACAAAGCATCATCATCCCCCCCACCAATGGCACCGCGATTATTAATGACTGGATTTATGTCGGCGGCAATTTCACCAGCATCGGCTTCGCTCCACTCAGCAACTTTGCTCGGTTGAATAGCAATGGCAGGGCAGATCCCACCTTCACCTTCAACCCGAATGCGAATAATGTAGTCAGAGCGATCGCCATAGACAGCAGCGGCGACCTTATAGTGGGCGGCTTTTTCACCAACATCGGCGGACAACCCCGCAGCGGAATCGCCAAATTAAACCCCACAACTGGTGCCGCCGATGCTACCTTCAACCCAAATGCGAATAATAATGTTGTCAGTGCGATCACCCTAGACAGCAGCGGCAACCCCATAGTGGGCGGCTTTTTCACCAACATCGGCGGACAACCCCGCAACTCTATCGCCAAATTAAACCCCACAACTGGTGCCGCCGATCCCACCTTCAACCCGAATCCGGCGAATAGTGTCAGAGTGATCGCCATAGACAGCAGCGGCAACCCCATAGTAGGCGGCCTTTTCAACAACATCGGCGGACAACCCCGCAACTTTATCGCCAAATTAAACCCCACAACTGGTGCCGCCGATCCCACCTTCAACCCGAATGCGAATGGTGGTGTCAGTGCGATCGTCAGAGCGATCGCCCTAGACAGCAGCGGCAACCCTATAGTGGGCGGCGATTTCATCACCATCGGCGGACAAGTTCGCAGGGGAATCGCCAAATTAAACCCCACAACTGGTGCGGTAGATCCCACCTTCAACGCGAATGCGAATAGTAGGATCGATGCGATAACTATAGACAAAGCCCGCAACATTCTCTACACCCCCAACGCCAACTTCAACGGTGTAGACACCTTCCGATACACCGCCACCGACGGCGTTGTTTCCATCCCCACCCTCGTCACCGTCTTAGTCAACAACTCCCCCACCCTCGACAACAGCGGCACCCCCATCCTCAACCCCCAAAACCAAAACGACAGCGCCAGCACAGGCACCCTCATCAGCACTCTCATCACCAACCTCGGCGGCACAGGCATCACCGATCCCAACGCCACCACATTAAGAGGCATCGCCCTCACGGGCCTAAACACCGCCAGCGGCACATGGCAATACACCACCAACGGCGGCACAAACTGGACAAATGTCCCAGCCGTTTCCCCCACCAGCGCCTTTCTCCTAGCCAGTAACCCCAACACCAGCCTCAGATTTGTACCCAACCCAGCTTTCAACGGCACTGTCACCAACGCCATCACCTTTGCCGCCTGGGATCAAATCACCGGCAGCAATGGCACTATCGCTAACTACACCACAGACAGAAGCACCAACACTACCTCCAGCGTATTCAGCAGTGAAACGGAAACCGCCAACATCACCGTTAATCCCTTCCCCACCATTACCAGCGTCAGCGCAGCCACCCCAAACGGCACTTACGGTATCGGCACAAACATCGACATCACCGTTCAATTCTCTGCAATAGTCAACGTTACCGGTACACCGCGACTAACTTTAGCAGGTGCAACACCTGTGGCTAATTATCTCTCAGGTACCGGCACCAACACTCTCACTTTTCGCTACACAATTGCAGCGGGAGATAACACTCCCGACTTAGACTATCTTTCCACCACCGCCCTATCTTTAATCGGCGGCACGATTAAAAATGCCACCAATGGTGATGCCATCTTAACA